>DMTA01000297.1 GCA_003454835.1 Achromobacter sp.
GAAGAAAGGGTCGAACAGGCGTTCCAGGTCGTCGGGCGCAATGCCCGGGCCGGTATCGCCCACGGTGACGGCAACCAGGCCATCGTCGTGCCGCCGGGCGCTGACCGACAACTGGCGGGCCTGCGGCTGGCCGGACATGGCCTGGCTGGCGTTGATCATCAGGTTGACGAGCACCTGCTGAAGCTGGATCCGGTCGCCCATGATGGGCGGCAGTCCCGGCTGGATGTCCACCTGCAACGCCACGCGCTCGCGCGTGAGCTCGTGCGCGACCAGGCGGGTGGCTTCCTCGATGACGGCGCCGATATCCAGCGGGGCCTGCTGCACCGGCGCCTTGCTGAGAAAGGCGCGGATGCGCTTGACGATCTCGCTGGCGCGCCGGCCTTCGGAGATGATGCGTTCCATGGCCTGCTCGACCTCGTGCAGGTCGGGCTCGGGACGGCGCAGCCAGCGCATGCCCGCGTCGCCGCTGGTGACGACCGCCATCAACGGCTGATTGACCTCGTGCGCGATGGACGCCGTCAATTCGCCCAGCGTGGCGACACGCGCTGCGTGCGCGAGCTCGGTCTGCGCTAGCAGCAGCGCATCCTGCGCCTGCCTGCGCTCGGTGATGTCCACCACGAAGACCAGCACCGAACCGTCCACGTCGTCGGCCGGCGGGAAGGTGATCGTGAACAGCACCGGCACACGCGAGCCGTCCGCGTGCACGACCTCGGTCTCGCCTTCGTGAAAGGGGTCGCCTTGGGCGAACGCCGTCAGGGACCGCGCGAACATGCGGTCGTCCTCGCACAGGATGTCGTCCACGGAGTACGGCGCGCTTGGGGCGGCCGGCCGGCCCACCATGGCCAGGAACGCGGGATTCATGCCATCCACGTCGGTCAGTTTGCGGACCTGACCGATGAATTCGGGATGTTGGGCGAGGTGGGCGGTGAGGGCGGCGCCGTCCATCAGGCCCAGGGCCGTCAGTTCGGCCCGCACGGCGCGCCAGTCTTCCTGGATGACGCCGACCCGGCTGGCGTCGAACATGCGGCGGTAGCGTCTTTCGCTGCTGACCAGCGCGGTGTAGGCGGCCTTGCGATCGGTGACGTCGCGATGGGTTTCCATGACGCCGGTGACGCGGCCATGATGATCCCGTTGAAGCACCCAGCGGCTTTCCAGCACCAGCGTGGCGCCGGCCTGGGTTTTCTGTTCCAACGTACCGTCCCAGCTGCCGGTAGTCAGGAGTTCGGCCTCGATGGCCTCGCGCCGGTCCGGGTAGCGGGTCTGCAGCAGTTCATCGGCGACACGGCCCAGCGCCATGCTGGCTGGCCAGCCGTACGCGTCTTCGGCGGTGCGGTTCCAGAAGTTGATCAGGCCTTGATGGTCGCGCACGAAGATCATGTCGTGCGACAGATTGAGCAGGCGCGCCTGTGAGGCAAGCCTGCGGGTGGCGCTTTGGAACTGCAGCGCCAGCAGCGCCGTGATGGCGATGGCCGCCAGGCTGACCAGCGCACGGGCCGTGGGTGAACCCACATGGTTCAGACCGTGGGAATTGAGATACGCCGCGATGGTGAGCACGATGCCGCCCGTGCCCGCCACGATGATGTCCAGGCGCCGGAACGTGCGCGCCGCAAGCAGCACCACCACGACATACAGCACCGCCACCGCACCGTCGAAGTCGGTGAACGTGTCCACCAACGCAATGATGAGCGCCAGAAGCAGGGCGGCCGCGCGAAACAGCAACTGCATGCGGCGCGGGCCCGCGGTCTCCGGAGCGCCGGGACGCGCCTGCTGCGGCGGCTGGCCAGGCGCGGGGCCGAGTGTCGACGTGAGCAAGATCCACCTCTGGGTAAGGGCGCGCGGGCCGGGCAGGAACCTCGGGGCACGCAATGAGACCCGCACATTATCAGCGATCTTTGGAAGAAGACACGCGTATTTCCTGGGTAAACCTTGGTATGACCCGAGAAAACGATGAGCCGATTTTGCTGGCGGCACGCCGTCGCTATTCTGGTTTCCATCGGGAATCGATACCCGATTCGTGAAGCCAACCCCTGAAGCCAACCCGGAGAAATTCCATGAATGATCTTTCGCTTCAAACCCGCATCACCGCTCCCCTGCGCACCCCCACCGACCTGGGCGCCGAGGCCAGAGTCGACATCGCCGCCGCCCTCACGGGCCTGCTGGCCGACATGTTCGCGCTGTATCTGAAGACCAAGAACTTTCACTGGCATATGTCGGGTCCGCACTTCCGCGACTACCACCTGATGCTGGACGAACAGGGCGACGAGATCTATGCGACCACCGACGTCATCGCCGAGCGCGCCCGCAAGGTGGGCGGCACGACGCTGCGTTCGATCGGCCACATCCAGCGTCTGCAACGCCTGGCCGACAACGACGCCGACTACGTGACGCCCGAAGACATGCTGGCCGAACTGGCCGACGACAACCGCCGTCTGACGGGCTTTCTGCGCGCCACGCACGCCGTGTGCGAGGAACACAACGACGTCGCCTCGACCAGCCTGATCGAAAACTGGATCGACGAGGCCGAGCGCCGCAGCTGGTTCCTCTACGAATCGACCCGCGCCGCACGCTGATCCGGCACGGCCACATGCAGTCCTGACCTTGGCGCCGCGCGCGGCGCGTCCAGGAGACGTTTTATGTCATACGACTATCCCGCGGCCGTCCTGCCTGCCGGCACGACCGCACCGTCCTTCGCCTTGCCGGCCACGCCGGACCAGACGGTTGCACTGGAAGAGTTGCGCGGCCGGCCGCTGATCCTGGCGTTCTACCCCGCGGACTGGAGTCCCGTCTGTGGCGACCAGATGGCGCTGTACAACCAGATCCTTCCTGAATTCCACAAGGCCGGCGCGCAGCTGGTCGGCATTTCGGTGGACGGGGTCTGGTGCCACGCCGCGTTCGCCGCGGACCGCAAGCTGCATTTTCCGTTGCTGGCGGACTTCGAGCCCAAGGGCGAGGTCGCCCGGCGCTACGGTGTCTACCGCGAACAAGAGGGCATCGCGGATCGTGCGCTGTTCGTCATCGACGCCGAAGGCGTCATCCGGTGGAGCTATGTGTCGCCGCTGGGCATCAACCCGGGCGCCGACGGCATCCTGGATGCGCTCGACAAGCTGGCCCCCGCTTTGCAAGGAGTGCAATCATGAGCCGCCTTTTCATTCCCGTGAATGCCCAGGACCACGCCGAAGGGCCGGACACTGCGCCCGTGACGCTGGTGGAGTATGGCGATTACGAATGTCCGTATTGCGGCGAAGCGTATCCCGTGCTGAAGGCGGTGCAGCGAGCGATGGGCGGCCGGTTGCGCTTCGTGTTCCGCAATTTCCCCATTTCTGAACTGCATCCGGATGCGGTCGCGGCGGCGGAATTTGCCGAGGCGGCCGCGCAGGCGGGCAAGTTCTGGCAGGCGCACGACATGCTCTATGAGCGCCAGAGCGCGCTGAAGGAAAGCGATCTGTTCGCCTACGGCGAGGAGATCGGCCTGTCGCCGCAGGTGCTGCACCGCGCCTTTGGCGGGGCGTTCGATTCCAAGATCGAAGTGGACTTCAGCGGTGGGGTGCGCAGCGGCGTGAACGGCACGCCCACGCTATTCATCAACGGCGTGCGGTATGACGGCCCGCGCGATGCGGACAGCCTGATCGATGCGCTGACGCAGGCGGCGCGTAGCGCGCCGGTGCCAGCGTGAAAGGGTAGGGACCGGCCACGCCCGGTCGCCGCGATGCCCGGGGGAGCTTAAGTCTGGCGTTTTGCTGCCGTTACATTTCTCATAGGAAACCCGGCCGGGGGGCAGGCTTGCCCGCGGCCTCCAAGAGGAAGAGACGCCATGACATCTGTTGCCTCCATCGGCCCCGTGACCACGATCGGTCTGGCGCCGCCCGCCACCGGTGTAACCCGCGTGGGCGACAAGGCCGACATTGCGGCCGTGCCCGCATCCACGACGGTCACGCTCGGCCAAGGCTCGTCCCCCGCGTTGACTTACACCTCGCAGCCGGCGGCGGCGGGCGTGGTCTGGGAGCGAGAGGCAGCGGACAAGGTGTCCGCCGTCATCGCCGATACCATTTCCACCCGCACGCTTGCCGGGCGCCTGGAAGGCGTGGCCTCGGCGCTGCTGGATCGGTTCCAGACCGACGGCAGCAATTACTCGCAGTCCGCGCGGCTGTCGCCGAATGCCGGCCAGGTCGACGCTCTGGGTACCGTGCAGGCAGGTGCTGCCCAGCAGGCTAAGGATGCTTACACGCTGCGCATCACCACGGCCAGCGGCGTGAAAGTCCAGGTCAGTCTGACCAACACCGCGGACGGCATCGGGGTGCAGATCGACGTGGCCGAGGGCGAGCTGTCCGAGACCGAGCGCAAGGCCATCGCCGGTTTGTCCAAGGCATTCCAGGACGCGGTGGACGGCCTGGCGGCGGTGCCGCCCCGCATGGCATGGTCCAGTCTCGCCAAGTTCGATTCCGCGGTGCTGTCGTCGGTGTCGCTGCAAGCCACGACCACGGCGGATGGCGTCGTCTCGCAATCCATCGACTTTTCCGCGGACAGCAAGCAGCGGTCGCTGACCATCAAGAACGCTGACGGCGTGGTGAAGGTCGACGTCGACGTGAGCAAGGCTGCACTCTTTGGCAATGCGCAGCAGCGCGCCGCGGCCGTCAGCGATTATCTGCAGCAGTTCGACGCGGCGCGCAGCCGCGGCAAGGGCGACGAAGCACTGATGGCGGTGTTCAAGGACGCATTCGCTGAGCTGCACCAGAGCTACGAAGCGGGCGCCGCCCCCTCCAGCCAGTCGCCGCGCATCGTGGCGGCCGGCTACACGTACCGCAGCCTGCTGTCGGGCGTGGCGGACTTCTCGGCCTCGATCTCGCAGACCATGGTCGCGAGCAATCCGTACAAGACCGGCGAAGTCGACCAGTTCACCTATCAGGTCTCGCAAAGCAGCAGCATGAGCGGCCGGCCCCTGTTCGACCTGGGTGTCAAGCAGGAGCAGCGCGCCAATCTGAACGCCAGCTACCATGCCGCACTGACGCCGCAGCAGACGCTCGATCTGTCCAAGGACAAGGACTCGCAGAACTACAAGTTCATCCAGATCAAGGACGAAGTCACCAGCCAGACCGGCATCCAGTACGAGCTGGGCGCGCTGGCCGAAGCGACCTT
>DMTA01000290.1:0-304 GCA_003454835.1 Achromobacter sp.
CCCGCAAACAACGACGCCGGCACAAGGCCGGCGTCGTCGGGTACCTCTTATCGCGGCAGGTTCACTCCTGCGCGGCGTCCTCGCTGCTGGCAGCAGCCGGTGCGCCGCCGGTCGCGGCCGGGGCGGCGGCTGCCACCTCGTCCTCGTCCTCGTCGATCGAGGCATCCATGCGCTCCACCGCCTGCAGCTTCTCGTCCTTGGACAGGCGGATCAGGGTGACGCCCTGGGTGTTGCGGCCGACGCGGCTGATTTCAGAGCCACGGGTACGCACCAGGGTGCCGCCGTCGGAGATCAGCAGGACCTC
>DMTA01000290.1:440-1265 GCA_003454835.1 Achromobacter sp.
GCACTCTCGGCCACGATCAGGCTGACCACTTCCTCGCCGGCCGGCATCTTGATGCCGCGCACGCCGGTGGCGGTACGGCCCATCGAGCGGACCTTGTCCTCGCCGAAGCGCACGGTCTTGCCATTCGAGGCGAACAGCAGGATGTCACGCTCGCCGTCGGTCAGGCCGACGCCGACCAGGGCATCGCCCTCGTCCAGGTTGATCGCGATCTTGCCGCGGGCCAGACGGAAGGCNNGCCTGCACGCGTTCGCCCGGTTCCAGCGGGATCCAGTTGATGATCGGACGGCCGCGGGCGTTGGAACCGGCTTCGGGCAGCTGGTACACCGGCAGCCAGAACACCTTGCCCGAACTGGTGAAGGTCAGCAGCGTGTCGTGCGTGTTGACCAGCCACAGCTGTTCGATGAAATCCTCTTCCTTGGTCGACGCGGCACTGCGGCCACGGCCACCACGGCGCTGTGCGCGGTACACGCTCACCGGCTGGCGCTTCACGTAACCGGCATGCGACACGGTGACCACCACGTCTTCCGGCGCGATCAGGTCGAGGATGTCCAGGTCTTCTTCGCTGTGGCGGATCTCGGTGCGACGCTCGTCGCCGAATTCTGCCTTGACGTTGACCAGTTCCTCGCGGATGACCTGGCGCAGGCGGTCGGGATCTTCCAGGATGTGGATCAGCCCGGCGATCACTTCCAGCAGCTGCTTGTACTCGTCGGTCAGGCGGTCCTGCTCCAGCCCGGTCAGGCGGTGCAGGCGCATTTCCAGGATCTGGGTGGCCTGGATCTCGGTCAGCTGGTAGCCGCCCTCGATCAGGCCCACGCCCTTGGGCAG
>DMTA01000290.1:1288-2644 GCA_003454835.1 Achromobacter sp.
AGGTTCATCAACTGCGGGCGGCCGTCGACCAGCGCCACCATGTTGATGCCGAACACCGATTCCATCTGCGTCTGCTGGTACAGGTTGTTCAGCACAACCTCGGCAGATTCACCGCGCTTGATCTCGATGTAGATGCGCATGCCGTCCTTGTCGGACTCATCGCGCAGCTCGCTGATGCCTTCGATCTTCTTTTCCTTGACCAGCTCGGCGATCTTTTCGATCAGACGCGCCTTGTTCACCTGGTAAGGAATTTCAGTGACGATGATCGATTCGCGGCCGTTGTCGGCCACCTCGATATCGGCACGGGCACGGATGCGCACGCGGCCACGGCCGGTGCGGTAGCCGGCGACGATGCCGGCGGTGCCGTTGATGATGCCGGCGGTCGGGAAATCGGGGCCCGGGATGTACTCCATCAGGCCGTCGACGTCGATCTCCGGGTTGTCGATCAGCGCGATGCAGGCGTTGATCGACTCGCTCAGGTTGTGCGGCGGGATGTTGGTGGCCATGCCCACCGCGATACCGGCCGAACCGTTGACCAGCAGGTTCGGGAACCGGGTCGGCATGACCGTCGGCTCCAGTTCCTTTTCGTCGTAGTTGGGCTGGAAATCGACGGTTTCCTTGTCGATGTCGGCCATCAGCTCATGCGCGAGNNCGCACCAGCGTGTCGTACACCGACTGATCGCCATGCGGGTGGTACTTACCGATGACGTCACCGACGATACGCGCCGACTTGAAGTAGGGCTTGTTGCTGTGCGCGTTCAACTCGTTCATCGCGAACAGCACGCGGCGATGCACCGGCTTGAGGCCGTCGCGCGCATCCGGGAGCGCGCGGCCCACGATCACGCTCATGGCGTAATCGAGGTAGCTCTTGCGCATCTCGTCTTCCAGGTTGACCTGGATGATTTCCTTGGCGGTTTCTGCCATTCGGGTTCCGTTGTCTGGTAGCGGTCCAGTCCGGCGCAGCCCTCTGCGGGAGGGGGTCGTGCCGGAACCTCGATTCAACCTGTGGATACTACCACAACAGGCCGTTTTCCGCCTCCCTTTACGGGGATTTTACCGGCACAAATCAGGAACTTAGAGGGTACCGCAGCCCCTGTAGAGCCGAGCCCATGCTCGGCTGCGCAAATCCAGTAGATCCACGCCATGCGTGGATGGGGCGAACAAGGGGTCAGAGCCGTTTGCTGTGGAAAGGGATCCGACCCCGGCAGGGTCAATGGGGGTCAGATCCCTTTCCGCAGGGAAGGGCTCTGACCCCCGCCGCAGAAAGCAGAAGGGCCGGCATTGCGCCGGCCCTTCTTCATTGCATCACGCCATCAACCGCATCAGAACTTCGCAGTGAACTCGACGCCGAACGTG
>DMTA01000290.1:2952-3286 GCA_003454835.1 Achromobacter sp.
GAACACGTTGAAGCCCAGGCGTGCGCGACGGTCGAACAGGTCGGCCTTGATGCCGGCTTCATACGAGATCACCTTCTCCGAATCGGCCTGGGTGACGCCGCCGAAGGCCAGGCGGCCCTGGATCGACGGTGCACGGAAGCCCTTGGCCACGCGCGCATAGGCGTTGATGTTGTCGGTGAGCTGGTAGACACCGCTCAGGTCCCAGCTGACGTCGTCGACATCGCTGTTGGCCAGGTACGGACCGCTGACCGGCGTGCCGCCGGCAACTGCCTGCAGCACGCTGGCGGTGAAGTCCTTCTTGTCCTGGGTGTAACGCACGCCGGCGCGCAGCTTG
>DMTA01000344.1 GCA_003454835.1 Achromobacter sp.
GCCCCGTTTGCACGCCTGCCGCGTTCAGGCGTTCCGTCACGGTCGCGTACCCGGCGCGCGTCATGTTGGTCTTGCGGATCGCCTGGTCGCAGGCCTTGCGGTCGTCGGGGCAGCCGGCCTTGACCGGCATGTCGCCCGCCACGACGAAGTAGTCGATCACGAACTTCACCACGTATTTCTTCGCGGGCTTGCCTTGCAGGAATTCAGCGATGTCGGCGCGAAAGTCCGCCACGGTCTTCTCGGCGACGGGCGTCCAGTTCTGGCATTGCGAAAACGTGGCGACGCCATCGGCAAAGGCCAGCTTGGCGCAGGTCAGCATCAGGTCGTCGGCGGGCTTGGCGCCTGCGGGCAGCGTGGCGCGGACCGTGGCGCCGCGGGTGCCGGCGAACGTCACGACGCCGGCCTTCACTGCCGCCGCGTCGATCGCTGCCTTGAACACGAAGGGCTCTTCGATCACGGCCGGCGCCTTGTCCGTCGGACCCTTGGCGTACATATCCGAGATGTCCGCGGGGTCCACACGCGATATGTCCATCATCCGGCCCAGCAGGCGCCAATCGGCCCGGAGCAGCGCATCATGTTCTTCGCGGATGCCGTATTCGAGCACGGCGCGTTCGATCTCGGTGGGCGTGTACGCGGCGAGGGCCAGCGTGGGCAGCATTGCGGTGGCAAAGGCAGCGACGGCGATGGGAAGCGACTTCATGAAAACTCGGCATAGAGAAAAAGGTCCGCAAGGGTAACCGAGATACGCGACATGGGATCGGGTGAACAAGCGGCGTGCGGTATAAACGAGCACCATCATTTCTGAGCAAGGGAGTCTCGTGTCCAGCAAACCCGGAGCAGGCCGTTTCATCGCCGCGACCGTCGGCGTCATCAGGCAGCACGGCCGCGCCATGCTGGCCGCCGCGCCATGGTCGCTGACCGTGTTCATGCTGACGTTGCCATTCGCGCTAATGACGTCCCGGCTGTATGGGCTTGTGGATTGGCTGATCCTCGCGCTGGCGCTTGTCTGCCTGATCGCCTTCGCGCGCACTACGTACGCCTGGCATCGGGTGATCCTGCTTGGCGAGAACGCGCATGCGGCCGCGCCGCGCGGCGGCAGCCCGGAAGCCCGGCATCTTGTGCTGCTGGGCGGGTTGACCATTGCCGTCATGGCGCTTGCCCGCGCCACCGGCGATCTGCCGTACGTGCTGTACATGCTGATGGGCGGGGCCAATGAACCGCTGTTTTACGGCGTGCTGATTGCGTTGCTGGTGGTGGTGTGGGTGCCGGTGCTGTACGGATTGGCTGTTTACGGACTTTGCCTGCCTCGCGCTGTGGTCACAGACGCGTATGGCTTTGGCGCGGTGCGCGCCGCGATGCGTTATCCGCGATGGCCGTTGATGCTGGGGTTTCTTGTGTTGCTGGTCCTGGCCGCGCATGCCACCAATGATCTGCTTCCGTTGATGTATGACTACGTGGGCGTGCAGGCGCTGCAGGGCGTGTTGGGCGCGGTGGCGTGCGTCGCGATGACGTTCGTGCTGACGGCGATGATCGCCGTGGCGTATCGGGATTCGGCGGTTGCTTCTGAATTGACCCGATAGCGCTTTCTATTGGCCGGTGTCGGACACCGGGGCTGCTTGTGCAATGCAGCGGCCGCATTGGTGCGCATCGCACAACATCGTGCTTCCCGCGCCGTGTCTACCGCGCTCGCGGGCGCAGTCCTACGATGCCCTCACTGTCTCTTCCGACCTTGAGGATTCCCATGAACGACTCGTATAACGCCGCCCGGCGCACGCTGCTTGCCGGCAGCGCGCTCCTGGCTGGCAGCGCCTTTGCCATCGGCGCACAAGCAGCCCCGCAGCGCAATCCCCAACTCCCTCGGAGCACTCCCATGAACAGCAACACCTTCGTCACCAAAGACGGCACGACGCTGTACTACAAGGACTGGGGGGCCGGCCCGGTCGTCACGTTCTCGCACGGCTGGCCGCTCAATGCGGATGCGTGGGACGGACAACTGCACTTCCTGGCGCGCAATGGTTTTCGCGTGATTGCGCATGACCGCCGCGGCCATGGGCGTTCATCGCAGCCGTCCAACGGCAACGACATGGACACCTACGCCGACGATCTGGCGCAGCTGATTGAGGCGCTGGACGTGAAGAACATCGCGATGGTGGGCCACTCCACCGGCGGCGGCGAAGTGGCGCGCTACATCGGCCGCCACGGCACGAAGCGCGTGTCGCGCGCCGTGCTCATCGGCGCGGTGCCGCCGGTGATGCTGAAGTCGGCCGCCAATCCGGAAGGCCTGCCGCTGTCGGTGTTCGACGGCATCCGTGACGGCGTGGCGGGCGACCGCTCGCAGTTCTACAAGGATCTGGCCGTGCCGTTCTACGGCGCCAATCGCCCGGGTTCGAAAGTGTCGCAAGGACAGCTGGACCAGTTCTGGCTGTGGAGCATGCAGAGCGGCCAGAAGAACGCCTACGAATGCGTCAAGGCGTTCTCGGAGACGGACTTCACCGAAGACCTGAAGAAGATCGACGTGCCCACGCTGTTCATGCACGGCGAAGACGACCAGATCGTGCCGATCCACGACTCGGCAAAGAAGGCCGTGCGTCTGGTGAAAAACGCGCAGGCGATCTATTACCCGGGCGCGCCGCATGGCCTGACGGCCACCCTGCAGGACCGCATCAACGCCGATCTGCTGGCTTTCCTGCGCGGCTGACGCGCGCGGTTGCCTCATTCCCCCATTGCATCATTTCCCGGCGCGAGGGCGCCGGGTTGCGGCCGGCCCCTTCCGGCCATTAAGGAGATTCCGCCATGTTTTCCGCAGACACTTTGGACCCCATTACCCACCAGGCCATCGATCTGGTCCCGTCCCGCTACGCCGTGCAGATTGGCGACATCGATGCGCTGGTCGTCAGCGACGGCGTGTTGCCGCTGCCCACGTCGACAATGGCCACCAACGCCGACCCGGCCGATCTGGCCAACTGGCTCGACCACATGTTCATGCCGCCGGACGCGTTCGACTGGCCGCTGAACGTGATGGTGGCGCGCAGCGGCGACCAGACCATCCTCATCGACGCCGGGCTGGGCGGCCAATTCTCGGGTTTTCCTCGCGCGGGCCAATTTCCGCAGCGCCTGCAGTCGGCCGGCATTCCGCTCGAATCCGTGACGGACGTGATCATCACGCACATGCACATGGACCACGTGGGCGGCCTGCTGGTCCCCGGCGTGAAGGAGCGCCTGCGCAAGGACGTGCGCATCCACGTCAATGCGACTGAAGTCGCGTTCTGGACCTCGCCGGACTTTTCGCAGACGGTGATGCCCAAGCCGGTGCCTGCCGTGCTGCGCTCGACGGCGACGAGCTTTTACGAGACGTACCGTGACCAGATCCGGGTCTTCGAAGATCGCCACGAAGTGGCGCCGGGCGTCATCGTGCGCCATACCGGCGGCCACACGCCCGGCCACTGTGTCGTCGATCTGATCTCGGGCGGCGAGCGCCTGACGTTTGCGGGCGACGCCGTGTTCCCGGTGGCCTTCGACCATCCCGAATGGCACAACGGCTTCGAACACGACCCGGAGGAAGCGGCCCGCGTGCGCTTCGCGCTGTTCAACGAACTGGCCGAAAACAAGGGTCTGCTCGTGGCGGCGCACCTGCCGTTTCCGTCAGTGGGCCGCGTCGCAGTGGAAGGCAACGCGTTCCGCTGGGTGCCGGTCATCTGGGACTTCTGATCTCCGGCGTGCCACCCGCGCCCAGGTCCCAGTACAGCCCGGTCATCAACCCGAGCGCCTGCCGCAGCAGCTCCGGCGGCAGGTGCTCGTTGGGCGCGTGCTGGGAGCAGCCGGGGTAGGAGTGCGGCACCCAGATCGTGCGCAGGCCCAGCACGTCGGTGAAGATGTCGTTGGGCAGCGAGCCGCCCAGGTTGGGCAGCAGCGCGGTCTTTTCGCCCGACGTGCGTTCCAGCGAGTCCACGGCCCAGCGCACCCAGGCGTCGTCCGGGTCGATGCGGGTCGCGCGGAACATGGATTCGCGGGTCAGAGATATCTGCACCATCGGAAAGCCGTGGCTGTCCAGGTGGCGGCGCAGCGCGGGAATCAGATCGTCCGGGTCGACGCCCACCACGAAGCGCAACTGGCAGCGCGCCCACGCGCGCGGCGGGATGGCGTTGACGGGCGTGTCGGGGTTGCCGGTCTTGTAGGCCAACACCTCGAACGAACACCAGCCGAACACGCGCTCGGCGGGCGACAGCCCGGGCTCGCCCCAATCGGGTTCGATCTCGGGGCCGTCCGTGCCGCCGTCGACCTGGCAGTCGGCCAGCGCGCGCCGCACGGCCGGCGGCAGTTCTTTGGGCACCCATTCCGGGATGCGGATCTGGCCCACCGGCGAGGCGATGCTGGCGATCGCGTGGGCCAGTTGCAGCCCCGGATTGGAGATCAGTCCGCCCCAGTTGCCGGAATGATGGCCGCCGGCGCGGGCCTCGATCGTGAGGTCGAAGTTCAGGCTGCCGCGCGCGCCCAGGAAGATGGTGGGGCGGTTGGCGCTCAGGCGCGGGCCGTCCGAGGCGATCAGCAGGTCGGCGGCCAGCAGGTCGCGATGCTCAGTGCACAGTTCGCGCAGCCCCATCGAGCCGGTTTCTTCGCCCATCTCGATCAGGTACTTGGCGTTGAAGCCCAGCTTGCCGCGCGTTTCCAGCACGAGTCGCAGCGCCTCCATGTTAATGGTGTGCTGGCCCTTGTTGTCGGCGATGCCGCGGCCGTACCAGCGGCCTTCGGCCTCGGTCAGCGCCCACGGCGACAGGCCTTCCTTCCATTCCCGCTCCAGGCCGCGGATGACATCGCCGTGGCCATAGCCCAGCACCGTCGGCAGGGCGGGATCCTCGATCCGCTCGGCGTACAGGAACGGCGCCAGCGCCTTCGGATGCGTCAGCGTGCGGCAGGTGAAGCCCAGCGCCTCGAAGGCCGGACGGATCTCGTCCTGCAGGTAGTCCGCCAGCACGGCGGCGCGTTCGGGGTTCTGGCTTTCCGTGGGCAGCGCCAGACGGCGCGCCAGGAGCGCGCGGAAGGCGCCCGAATCAAAGCAGTGTTCCGCCTGGGCGATGGCTTGTGCGCGGGTCATGGCTGGGTGGCTCCATTGGAAGTCGAGGGGACGGGCGGATAGAGGTGACACGCGACCAGCGCGCCTTCCCGCACGGTCAATGCGGGCCGTTCGGTCTTGCATTGCGCCATCGCGTGCTGGCAGCGCGGATGGAACGGGCAGCCGGACGGCGGATGCAGCGGGTCGGGAAACGACAGGCCCAACCCCATGTCGGGGATGCCCAGCCCGGGTTCGGGCGTCAGCACGGATGCCAGCAGCGCCTGCGTGTAGGGATGGCGCGGGTCGTGAAAGAGGCGGGCGGTGGGTGCGGATTCCACCACGCGGCCCAGGTACATCACGGCCACGTGCGTGGCGATGTGCTCGACCACCGCCAGGTTGTGGCTGATGAACACATACGTCAGATTGAAGTCGCGGCGCAGGTCCATCAGCAGGTTCATGATCTGCGCCTGCACCGACACGTCCAGTGCGGAGGTCGGTTCGTCGCAAATGACGAGCTCGGGCTGCATGACCAGCGCACGCGCAATGGCCACGCGCTGGCGCTGACCGCCCGACAGCTGGCCTGGCGTGTTGTGGGCCAGACGCGGCGGCAGGCCCACGCGTTCCAGCATGTCGATCGCCTTGTGCATCTTGGGATTGGGAATGCCGTGCACCTCCAGCGGCAGCGAAACGATGGAAGCGATGGAGCGGCGCGGATTCAGCGACGAGTACGGGTCCTGGAAGATGGGCTGCACACGGCGGGCGAGGGCGCGCCGGTCCATCTGCCGGATGTCCTGGCCATCGAGGCGGATGGCGCCTTCGGTCGGCGGCGTCAGCCCCAGTAGCATGCGCGCCAGGGTGGACTTGCCGCAGCCGGA
>DMTA01000517.1 GCA_003454835.1 Achromobacter sp.
CACGGTCAGGCGGGCGGCGCGCCGTCCGCTGCGTTGGCGGCGGCTCCGGGCTGTGATGCCGCCCGAAGCCCGGGCATCACTTGCCCGCTGCCGCCCGCCATTGCTTGATGAATTCCAGGCGCTTGTTCTGCTCCAGGTAGTCCAGCAGCGTTTCGTTGACGGGAATCGGCTTGAGCGAGGCGCCCAGCTTCTTGGTCATGCCGTCCACGTCGTTGTCGCCTTCGATGTCGTCGCGCACGGACGCCAGGTCAGCCTGGTTGGCCATGATTTCCTGGCCCTTCTGCGACAGCAGGTAGTCCATCCACAGCTTGGCGGCGTTGCGGTTCTTCGCTTTCTTGCTGATGAACGCGACGCGTGACAGCACCAGCGCGTAGTCCGTGGGATAGGCCACGCCCAGCGAGGGATCGTTCTTGGCGCGCGTCTCCGCGTAAGAACCCAGGATGTTGTAGCCGATCAGGTTCTCGCCCGAGGACACGCGTTCCATCATGGTGCCGGTGGACGACTGCACGATCAGCCCGCCCTTGGCGATGTCCTTGAGGGTGTCGAAATACTTGGGATCGTTGGCCTTGTCCTGCACGGCCAGCATGAACCCGACGGCGGACTTCTCGATGTCGTAGGTGGTGACCTTGTTCTTGAATTTGTCGGGCTGGCTGGCGATCAGCTTGGCCAGCGCGCCGTGCGTGGTGGGTACTTCATTGGCGGGGATCAGGCGCTTGTTGTAGATGAAGACGGCCGGCTCATAGGTCGTGCCGTAGGCCGAGTCCTTCCAGTTGGCCCAGGACGGCAGCTTGCCGGCTTCGGGCGACTGGTACTTCAGGGCGTAGTCGGTGGCCAGCTTCAGGGCCGAATCCATCGACGAGCTCCAGACGATGTCGCCGCTGCCGCCGCCCGCCGCCTGTTCGCTGATGTAGCGGTTGTAGAGCTCGGTGCTGTTCATGTCGTTGTATTCGACCTTGACGCCCGGATACATCGCTTCGAAGCCCTTGATGATGGGGCCGGCGGCCTTGGTGTCGGTGGTCGAATAGATGACGACCTTGCCTTCCTTCTTGGCGCCGTCCAGGATCTTCTGGTAGTCGGCCGGGTAGCCCGCGGGCACTGCCTGCGCAAAGACGCTGCCGGAGGCGATGGCGAATGCGGCGGCGCAGGCGGCCGCCAGTTTGGACTTGGCAAGCATGGGTGATGTCTCCGATTGATTTGGCTTGATGCGGGCTCTGGGGCCCGCGTGCAGCCATCTTAGGAGTGCGCGTCTGTCGTCGTCCTGTCATGGCGGCAGGCGGCGTCTAGGGGAAATCCCGGGGCTTGGCGGCGGGGCCGTCTTGAAGTGTCCGTGGTCTGCCCATGCTTTTCATGTGCGTGGTCGGCCCACGTTTCTATTACGGCCGCTGCGGCGTATCGGTGACGAGCCGGATCCAGTTCTGCACGAAGCGCGAATGCCTCCGCTGATCCAGGCCCACGAGCAACGCGGGACTCAACACCACCGGCTGCACGATGCCCTGTGATCGCGCCAGCACCGCTTCGGAGGTCCAGCGCCCCGGCGTGTCTTCCATGATGGAGCCGAGTGCGGCATGGCTGGACGCGACCTGCTGCCCGGCAGGCGACAGCAGCCAGTCGACCAGCGCGCGGCCCAGGTCGGGGTTGGGGGCTGTGCGTGCGATCAGCACGGAGCGCGCCAGCACGAGCACATAGTCCTGCGGGAACACCACGCCGATGGGCCGGCCCGCAGCCTGCCGCGACAAGGCGTACGAACCGAGGATGTTGTAGCCGATGTCCAATTCGTCGCGCTCGATGGCGTCCAGGATCTCGGCGCTGGTGGCCGCCAGCCGCACGCCAGCTTGGCCCATGGCGTTGGCCAGCCCCCAGAAGTTGGAGGAAACCAGCTCGTCCTGTTCGGCCAGCAGGTAACCCAGGCTGCTGGCGGCGATATCGTAGGTGCCGATCCGGCCGCGCAGACGCAGGGGGTCCTGTTCCAGCAGCCGCAGCAGATCCTGGCGAGAGCGCGGCACGGCCGCTTCGGCAAAGCGCTTGGGGTTGTAGACGATGACGGCGGGCTCGAATGTGAACCCGTAGACCTCGTGCCGCCAGATGGCCCACGACGGCAGCCGCGCGGCGTAGGGGGAGGCATAGCTCTGCGCGTAGCCGTCGTTGGCCAGGCGGATCTGCAGGTCGGACGCCGAACTCATCAACACGTCCACGTCCTGCAAACGTCCTTCGATGGCGGCCTCGTAGAGCTCGCGGCTGCCCATCTCGCGGTAGACGACGCTGACGTCGGGGCGGTGGGACTGGAAGCCCTGGATCAGCGGCGCGACGACGGGCGTGTCGGTCGGGCCGGCGATGGTGAGGATGCGGGAGGAGGGCTGGGGGGCGGGGTAACGGGTGACGATTTCGGGGATTTGCGTGGCGCGCGTCGTCTCGGCAGCAGATGCGCCGGCAGGAGCGGATACGGCAGGAGCGGCAACGGAACCGGACGAGACCGGCCCAGGCTCGTCCGCACCTGCCGCGCGCACGTCAGCGGAAGGCGTGGCCAGCATCAGGCATGCAGCGCAGAGCGCGGCCGCGGCAGTGGTCAGCGCGCGCCCGGCGCCGGCGCGT
>DMTA01000518.1:0-1943 GCA_003454835.1 Achromobacter sp.
CGGGCCATGCCCGGCGGAAGCCGCGTGACGCATGCATCCCGTGCCCATGCACAGCTTGCTATAGTTCGCCCGCCCTCAATCCATCACGGATTCGTTCTACATGCCCAATTTCCGTCCGCTTGCCGTCGCCCTGGGTATCAGCCTGGCGACCCTGGTCCCGACCCACGATGCGTTCGCTGCCAAGAAGAAGGCCGTGCGCGCCCCCGCCGTCAGCGCCCAGTGCAGCGATTTCTACGATGCCACCAACGCGGACTGGCTGAAGGCCAACCCGGTGCCGCAGTCCGGCGCCGCCACCGCGCTGGGCCAGCTGGTCGACCGCAGCCGCCAGCAGCAGCGTGAACTGCTGGACGCCTCGATGAAAGCGCCGCAGGGCAACGTGCAGAAGCTGCTGGGCGACTTCTGGGCCAGCGGCCTGGACGAAGCCGCGGTGGAAGCCGATGGCTCCAACCCGATCGCCCCGCTGCTGACCCGCATCAACGCGATCAAGAAGGCCAAGGACGTCCCGGCCTCGATCGCCGCACTGCACCAGGTCGGCATCCCGGTGGCCTTCAACTTCGGCCCGGACGTGGACCTGAAGGCGCTGGACCGCCACATCGGCTACTTCATGCAGGGCGGCATGGGCCTGCCCGACCCGGCGTTCTACACCCGTACCGACGCCGACACCGTCGCCCTGATGGGCCGCTACCGCAACTACGTCAAGCAGATCCTGGCCCTGACCGGCACCCCGGCAGCCAAGCTGGATGCCGAGTCGCAGTCGGTGATCGAACTGGAAACCGAACTGGCGCGCAACGCGCAGTCGCTGGCCGGCATCAACAATCCGTTCAACAACTACGCGCCGATCTCGACCAAGGATCTCAACAGCCGCTACCGCAACCTGCAGCTGGATGCCTTCCTGAAGGCGCAGGGCGTGAACGACGACCTGGTCTCGCTGGCCGACCCGGGCCTGTTCAAGCAGCTCGACACGATGGTCACCAAGCTCAAGCCGGANNGGCCCGATGGTCGGCCGCGAGTACGCCGCCCGCTACCTGTCCGCCGAAGATCGCCGCCAGGCAGCGTGGATCGTCGACAAGGTGCGCGAAGTGCAGATCGAGGCGGTCAAGAACAGCACCTGGATGAGCGCCGAGGCCAAGGCCGAAGCACAGGCCAAGCTGGCCGCACTGAAGATCGAGATCGGCACCCCGCTGCGCGACCTGGATTACAGCGTGCAGCCGATGGGCCGTGGCTCGTTCGGCGGCAACATGCTGATCGCTTCGACCTGGCGCCATCGCGAGGAAATGAAGCGCATCGGCAAGGGCAACGCCGACCGTCGCTGGGACGTGCTGCCGCAGCAGCCGTCGCTGGCCTACGACCTGGCGCAGAACCGCCTGATCGTCACTGCCGCGATCCTGCAGGGCCCGGTGTTCAACGCCAAGGCCGACGCCGCCGACAAGTTCGGCAGCTTCGGTGGCCTGGTCGGCCACGAACTGAACCGTGCCGTCGACGCCAAGGGCGCCCTGGTCGATGCCAAGGGTGAACTGCGCAGCTGGTGGACCCCGGCCGACAAGACCGCCTGGACCCTGCTCGGCAGCCGCGTGGCCGCGCAGTACGGCGCCTATGAATTCCCTGGCGTGAAGGGTGCCAAGGTCAATGGCACGCTGACCCAGGAAGAGAACCTGGCCGACATCGCCGGCCTGGAACTGGCCTGGGCGGCGTATGCCGCGCAGGAACCGAAGGCCAAGCCGGCGCAGCAGCAGGGGTTCTTCCGCGCCTGGGCCGCCCTGTGGCCGCAGCAGCTGTCGCCGAACGAGGCCGCACGCCGCCTGACCGCCGACATCCGTGCACCGGGTCGCTGGCGCACCAACGGCCCGCTGTCGAACCTGCCGGCCTTCGGCGCGACCTTCAGCTGCAAGGCTGGCCAGCCGATGCAGCGCACCGACGCCGAGCAGATCAAGGTCTGGCGCTGA
>DMTA01000518.1:2122-4504 GCA_003454835.1 Achromobacter sp.
CATCAGAAGTCGTAGGACGCGGTCAGGCGAACAGAGCGCGGCGCGGTGTAGTAGGTGCCGATTCCATAGGTGTTGGAGATCGTGTGCTGACCGGATTCATACGACGGATCGGACTGCAGCTGGCGACGCTGGTTGAGCACGTTGAACACGTCCAGGCCGAAGGCCAGCTTGTGATCGGCAAAGGTCGGGCGATACATCACGCCCAGGTCCAGGCGATAGGTCCAGGGCTGGCGGCCGGCATCACCCGGACGCGACGGCTGGCCGTTGCAGTAGTGGTACGCAGACTCATAGCCGATCGGATCGCTGCCATCCGCACCGTAGTAGCCCAGGCAGCTCTTCGGCATGCCCGACGAGATGAGCATGGTGGCCGACGCCGTCCACTCATCGTTGAACTGATACGCGCCGTAGCCCTTCAGCTGGTGGCGACGATCGTTGGCCAGGTAGCCACCGGCGTACTCCATCAGGTAGTAGGAATCCCAGTCCTGGGTCTTGGACACGTCGTCCTGGCCGATGTCCGACTTGACCTGGCCCTCGGTGTTGCCGAAGTTGCGCGACCAGGTGTAGTCCAGGCGGCCGTACCACTTGTCGCTCAGCGGATGTTCGATGAACAGATCGACGGCGACGTAGCTGCGCTTGGCCTTGTTGCCGTTGTAACCCCAGTCCGACGAGCTCATCTGCACCGGGGTGTAGCCCGAACCATCGGCGTGCTTGACCATGAAGGTGTTGGTCTTGCCCGGGTTGAAGATCACGCAGCCCGGCACTTCCATGCCGCTTGAATCGATACCCATCGACTCGAGCTTGGCGTAGATCTGGTCGGAGTCGCAGGTGTCGTCGATTGCTGCCTGCAGGCGACGATAGGTGAACTTGGCACCAGAGTTCCAGGACGAACCCAGGGTCTTCTCAAAGCCCACGATGAACTCGTCCTGGTACTGCGACTTCAGGTCGGTCGGCGCCACCGACAGCGGGTCAGGCGCAACGCCATACTCGTTGTTGGTCGACACCGGGCCCGGGCCCAGCGCTGTCAGGTCGGTCGGGTTGCCGTTGGCATCGATGCCACCGTAGGTGAAGTATTCACGGGTATAGGTCGATGCCGACGCGCCACGGATGGCCACGCTGTTCGGCAGGGCCAGGTAGTAGCGGCCCAGGTTGGCGAACACCTTCATCGACGAATCACCGAAGACATCCCAGCTGGCGCCCAGGCGCGGCGCCCACTGGTCACCGCTCTCGACATAGGCGATGGCCGAGCTGTTGTAGTTGGTGAACTTGTCATTGCGCAGGCCCAGGGTCAGCAGCCAGTTCGGGCTGACCTGCCAGCGGTCTTCCAGGTAGTAGGCCTTCTGCTCCACCGACATGCTGGTGGTGGTGGAGAAGATGTACTTCTGCACGTAGTACCCATCACCACCCGGCGCGGCGATATCGAAGGCCGGCGCCGGCGACGAACCCGGTGCGATGCGCGAATAGATCCACGCGTAGCCCGGGCCGGTCATGGCCTGGCCTTCGCTGTTGCCCTGGTAGGTCATGTTGTCGATGCCGGCGGTCAGCTCGTGGCTGCCGATGCGGTACTGCAGGTCCGCACGCAGGCCGCGGGTCTTGCTGCCAGCATCCGACGCCTTGGTGTAAAGCGCGGTCTGGTCGTTGCGGATCGGCGTGCCGCCGGTGATCGACGGATCCTGGTTGGTCGGACCGCTGATGTAGGCGTTGGCCGAATCGAGCGGATTGAACTCCAGGTTGCTTTCCTTGCTGCGGCCCCACACGGCGCTCAGGGTCAGGTCATCGGTCAGGTAGCCGGTGTACTTGAATACGTCGAATTGGTCCTTGAGCTTGGTCGTGTTGGCGAAGGTCCCGTTGCGCTCGCCCTCGCTCATCGTCTCGTAGTCGAAGTCACGGTAGTAGGCGCCATAGCGGTCCGTGTTCTCGACCCGGGTGTACTCCAGCGTATTGCTGTCGTTGATGTTCCAGTCGATCTTGCCGTAGAACTTCGGCGTGTCGTAGGCGTAATGGCTGCGGACCTGCTGCGCGGCTTCACCGGCGCTGGTGGAAACGCCTTCAGTGCGATCCTTCTCGGCGGCGAGATGGATGAACAGACGGTCCTCGACCAGCGGGCCGCTGACATAGCCGCTGTAGGAGGTGCGGGTCGCCTTGTCGCCCTTGCGCGAGCGATACAGGGAGCCGGCCAAGGTGCCGGTATCATCCTCGAGCTCGAACCCCTGCGGCGCAGTGTGATTGGGGTAGTAGATGTCGCGCGGCGATTCCGCCAGCGAGTCGGGCGACCAGGTGGTCTGGAAGCCGAACTTCCATTCATTGGTGCCGCGCTTGCCGAGCTGGTTGATCACGCCACCGGTGGAGCGGCCGTAGCCCGCACCGTAGCCACCCATGAAGGTT
>DMTA01000518.1:4598-4888 GCA_003454835.1 Achromobacter sp.
ACGCCGACCTTCAGCAGCACGTTGTCACGCTTCTCGACCACCTGCCCGTCACGCTCGAGGCTGATGGAGTAACGGCCCACCGGCAGCGAGCCCAGGGTGTAGCGGCCGTTTGCATCGACGTTGGCGCTTCGCTTGAGACCCGAATCGCTCTGCACGACCACCGTGGCGCCTGCAGCGGCCGGGGCGTTGCCATACAGGGAACCGGTGGTGCTCTGCGCCGCTGCGGCGCCGACGAACGAGGTCAGGACAACGGCCAGTGCCGTGCGCTTCAGCCGGATGGCCGTCTTGCT
>DMTA01000478.1 GCA_003454835.1 Achromobacter sp.
GGCCGCTGCGCGTGACCAGCAGCGGGGCGATGCCAACGGCGGCTGCCGCGGCGCCGCCCAGGCCAAGGAAGTGTCTGCGTGTGAGGTTCATGGCGAGTTCCGTGGGGGATTGTTCGAGCCGGAGGCCGGCTGGCGCGGCCCCGGCGCGGGTTCACTTCTGCATGCCGTCCTTGCTCATCCCGTCCTTCGACATGCCGTTCTTCGACATGCTGTCCTTCGACATGCCGCCTTTCGACATGGAATCCTTCGACATCGAATCGCGGGACATGGAATCCTTCGGCATGGCCCCCTTCGACATCGAATCGCGGGACATGGAGTCCTTCGACATCGATCCCTTGGACATGCCGTCGCGCGACATCGAATCCTTCTTCATCCCATCGTGCGACATCCCGTCCTTGGACATGCCGTCCTTCTTCATGCCGTCCTGCGCCGGCGCTTCCTTCGACATGCCGTTTTTGCTCATTCCTTCCTTGCCCATGGTGTCGGCGGCGTGGACGGCCGTGACGCCCAGGGCCAGGCACAGGGACAGCGCGGCAGTGGTGAGTTTGTTCATGATGCGTTCCTTTTAACAGTGAAAAAAAGCGGGAAATCACCTAGCTGCCGCCGAACCAGTTGTAGCCCTGGTCCTCCCAGTAACCGCCCGGGTAGGTGTTGGTGACGAAAATCGCCTGGATGTGCTTGGGGTTCTTGTAGCCAAGCTTGGTGGGCATGCGCAGCTTCATGGGGAAGCCGTATTCGGGGGGCAGCGTCCTGCCGTCGTAAGTCAGGGCCAGGATGGTCTGCGGGTGCAGCGCGGTGGGCATGTCGATGCTGGTGTAGTAGTCGTCGGCGCATTTGAAGCCGACGTACTTGGCGGATAGGTCTGCGCCCACCCGTTTCAAGAATGCCGAGAACGGCACGCCGCCCCATTTGCCGATGGCGCTCCAGCCTTCGACGCAGATGTGCCGCGTGACCTGGTCGACCTGCGCCATGGCGCGCAGTTCATCCAGCCGCCAGCGGCGCTTATCGGCCACCATGCCGGTGACCTCCAGCCGGAACGACGCCTCGTCCACCTGCGGCACGTCGTCGATGCCGTAGAAGGCATTGAAGGGAAATGGCCGGGTGATCATGGAGTCGGGATAGGTCGGCGCGAGCTTGGCCGGGTCGAAGATCCAGCCCTGCACGCGGTCATTGAAGCGGGAGACGGCGGTGAGCGCCTGTTCGACGCTTTCGTCGTCGGACAGCGAGCACCCGGACAGCATCGCCAGGCCGCCCAGCGTCAGGCCGCGGCGCAGGAAGGCGCGGCGCGACGGTTGCTCGACGCGCTTGTCCAGCAGTTTTCCGGCTTCGCGCAGGATGGCCGGGGCGTCCAGACCCAAGAAAGAGCGGCGTTTTTCAGACATGCGAGGCTCCTTATTTGCCGCGGATCATGGTGAGCAGGCTGCGGGGTACCAGGGCGACCATCGCCAGGTGGACGGCGACGAAGCCGGCAAGCAGGGCCATCGCGAAGAAATGCACGCGCCGTGCGGCTTCATAGCCGCCCATCAGGTCGCGCAGCAGGTCAAATTGCACGGACTTCCACAACACGAGTCCGGACAGGACCAGCACCGCAATGTCGGCCATGACGAAGAGGTAGGCCAGGCGCTGCACCTGGTTGTAACGGCGCGGATCGGCGTGCGAAAGCTGGCCGCGCAGCGCGGCCAGCAGGTCGCGGACCACGCCGCCGGGACTGACCGGCAGAAATTTGCGCCACAGGCGGCCGGTGGCGACGTTCAGCGCCAGGTAGAGCAGGCCATTGGCAAACAGCAGCCACATGCCGGCAAAGTGCCATTGCAGCGCGCCGCCGAGCCACCCGCCCAGCGTGATGCCGTTGGGAAAGGTGAAATCGAAAAAGGGCGCGGCGTTGTAGATGCGCCAGCCGCTCATGACCATGACGACGACGGCCAGCGCGTTCAACCAGTGCGTCACGCGCAGCCAACGGGGGTGAATGACGGGGGACATTGCGGAGGGCGCCGGCATTGGGGCGGCGGACCGCGGGGTAGTCGGTCGTGAGGTTGTCCGTTTAAGGGCGGCCAACTCCTTTGCATCAGCCCCTGCGCCGGCCGGCTGGGGCGCAGCGGGTGCTGTCGCGCCCGGTAGCGGGGCAAGCTGCGTGTCGTCTTGGGCGGGTCGGGCCAGCATGGCGGTCTCCGGTGGGCTGTCGATGGAGGCATTCTTCCTCCTGGCCCATACCGAAGTCCTCACGCAAAGTTAAATTAATCGTTAACTTTGCCCCGCGCCGATTGGCGACAATAGGCGCATTGATCACGCCCCAGGTTGCCCCATGGATACGCCCCGCCGCGTACTGATAGTTGAAGACGACGCCCACATCGCGGAACTGCTGCGCCTGCATCTGCGGGACGAGGGCTACGCGGTCGAGCATGCGGCCGACGGCAACGCGGGCATGCGCCTGCTTGAAGAAGGCGGCTGGGACGCGCTGGTGCTGGACCTGATGCTGCCCGGCATCGACGGGCTGGAAATCTGCAAGCGGGCGCGCGCGATGGCGCGTTACATCCCCATCATCATCACCAGCGCCCGGTCCAGCGAAGTGCACCGCATCCTGGGCCTGGAACTGGGCGCGGACGACTACCTGGCCAAGCCGTTTTCGATGCTGGAACTGGTGGCGCGCGTGCGGGCGCTGCTGCGCCGCAGTGACGCCATCGAGCGCAATGCGCGTCAGGACGCGGGCAGCCTGGCCGTGCATGGCGTGTCGATTGATCCGATTGCGCGCACGGTCGATGTCGACGCGCGCCGGCTGGATCTGACGCCGCGCGAGTTCGATCTGCTGCATTTCTTTGCGCGGCATCCGGATAAGGTGTTCTCGCGCATGGACCTGCTGAACCAGGTGTGGGGTTACCAGCACGAGGGCTATGAGCACACGGTCAATACCCACATCAACCGGTTGCGCACCAAGATCGAGGCCGATCCGTCCAACCCGCAGCGCATCCTGACGGTGTGGGGCCGGGGCTACAAGTTTGCGGCGGCGCCCGGAGTGCAGCCATGAAACGGTTCACGTTGACCCAGCGCCTGTCCGGCGTTTTTGCGCTGCTGCTCCTGGCGTGCTGCGGCGCGTCGGCGTGGTTGCAGATCGCGGCCAACTCGCGCTACGAGCAGGAGGTCGTGCAGCGGCTATCCAGCGGCCTGGCGCAGCACATCGCCGGCTCCACCGAACTGATGGACGCCGGCGGCTGGAAGCCCGATGCCGTGCGGTCGATGTTCGACATGCTGATGACGGTGAACCCGGCGGTGGAGGTCTATCTGCTGTCCAACGATGGCCGCATCGTCGGCGACGCGGCGCCGCCCGGGCAGATCAAGCGCGAGCGCGTGGATCTTGCGCCGGTCAAGCGCCTGTTGGCCGGGGGCATGCTGCCCATCACGGGCGACGACCCGCGCAGCCTTGACGCGCAAAAGGTGTTCAGCGCGGCGCCGGTTCGCGTGGATGGCCGCGAACAGGGCTACGTCTATGTGGTGCTGCAGGGGCAGGCGCACGATGCGCTGGCGATGGACGTGTCGCGCACGTCGGTGCTGCGCACGACGCTGTGGTCGATTGCGCTGGTGGCCTTGCTGGGGCTGGTGGCGGGGCTGGCGGCATTTGCGCTCATCACGCGGCCGTTGCGGTCGCT
>DMTA01000242.1 GCA_003454835.1 Achromobacter sp.
CGCAGGCGCGCGCGTCCGACACGCTGCGCGCGGCCGGCATCGTGCGGTCTGCGATCGAGGGGTTGCCCATCAGCATCAAGGATCTGTTCGACATCGAGGGCGAGACCACGATGGGCGGTTCCGTGGCGCGCGAAGGCGAGCCGGCAGCCGAAGCGAATGCCGAGGTCGTCCAGCGTCTGATTACCGCGGGCGCTGTCATCATCGGCCGCACCAATATGACCGAATTCGCGTATTCGGGCCTGGGGATCAATCCCCATTACGGCACGCCGCTGAATCCGTACGATCGTGCCACCGGCCGCATTCCGGGGGGCTCGTCCTCCGGCGCCGCAGTGTCGGTTGCGGACGGCATGGCGGTGGCGGGGATCGGGTCGGACACGGGCGGATCGGTGCGCATCCCCGCCGCCCTGTGCGGCCTGACCGGGTTCAAGCCCAGCGCGTGGCGCGTGTCCATGCAGGGCGTGCTGCCCCTGTCGGCGAATCTGGATTCCATCGGCCCCATCGCCGCCAGCGTGCGCTGCTGCGCCGAACTTGACGCGATCCTGTCTGGCGACGCCGGCCCCTTGCCGCAGGCGCTGCCGGTGCGTGGCCTGCGTCTGGCCATCCCGACGACGCTGGCGCTGGACGCCATGGACAAGCATGTCTCCGACACCTTCGCGGCGGCGGTGCAACGCCTGGAGGACGCCGGCGCGCTGATCGATCGGATCGAGATTCCGGAATTCGCCGAACTGGCATCCATCAACAGCAAGGGCGGCTTCACCGCCGCCGAGGCCTGGGCCTGGCACCGCGACCTGATCGCGCGCGCCGGCAAGCGATACGATCCGCGCGTCGTCTCGCGCATCATGCGCGGTCAGGATATGACGGCGGCCGATTACATCGACCTGCTCGACGCGCGCGAGGCGTGGGTAGCCGCCGTGGACCACCGCATTGCCGGTTACGACGCGCTGATCATGCCCACGACGCCCATCGTCGCGCCGCCCGTCGCGGACCTGCAGGGATCCGACGAGGCCTACTACGCCGCCAACGGCCTCATCCTGCGCAATCCCACCCTCATCAATTTCCTGGACGGCTGCGCGCTGTCCTTGCCCTGCCACGCGGCGGGCACGGCGCCCGTGGGCCTGATGATCGCGGCCAGCAATGGCGCGGACCGCCGCGTCCTGGGCATCGGCCTGTCGGTCGAGGACCTGTTCGCCGCTCGTTGAGCGGCGCTTACCTGCAACGAGAAAACCCATGCCAGACGCCGATAACGTTAGAACCAGCCTCGCGCTCGCCCGCCAGGCGCGGCTGGATGCCCGCAGCGGGCGCTTGACGGGTCCGACGGCGAATCTGGCGCCGGGGCACGTCCAGGCCAACCTGGCGATTCTGCCGCGCGCGTTGGCGGCAGATTTTCTTCACTTCTGCCAGCGCAATCCGAAGCCGTGTCCGTTGCTGGCCATGTCCGAGCCGGGCGACCCGTCGTTGCCCGAGCTTGGCGCGGACATCGACATCCGCACCGATATCCCGCGATACCGCGTCTGGAAGGACGGCGAACTCGTGGCGGAGCCGACGGACGTGCGCGACCTGTGGCGCGATGATCTCGTGTCGTTCCTGATCGGCTGCTCGTTCTCGTTTGAAGAGGCGATGCTGGACAACGGGCTTCCCGTGCGTCACATCGAGCAGGGCAGCAATGTGCCGATGTACCGCACCAACATCGCGACGCAGCCGGCCGGCGTGTTCGGCGGTCCGCTGGTGGTGTCGATGCGGCCGTTGAAGGCCGCCGACGCGATCCGCGCGATCCAGGTGACGTCGCGGTTTCCGTCCGTGCATGGTGCGCCCGTACACATTGGGGATCCATCGCTCATCGGCATCGCGGATATCGGCGCGCCGGATTACGGCGACCCGGTGGAGATCCGTCCCGGCGAAATGCCGGTGTTCTGGGCGTGCGGCGTGACGCCGCAATCGGTGGTGGCGGCGGTGCGGCCGGAGTTCTGCATCACGCATGCGCCAGGACACATGC
The DNA here is from genome assembly GCA_003454835.1 of Achromobacter sp. GTDB lineage: Bacteria > Pseudomonadota > Gammaproteobacteria > Burkholderiales > Burkholderiaceae_B > Achromobacter. The sequence goes on from DMTA01000242.1 coordinate 1,994, forward strand.
TGGTCACCGACCTCATCAACAGCCGGATGGCGGTAATCTGATCGGGGCTGGCAGATAGCGGTTCGTCGGCGGGTCCGCTGGTGTGTCCGTTAACGAGTCCGTTCGCGGACTCGTTTGCGGATCCGTTTGCAGGCCGTCAGCGCTGTTGCATCAGCGCCTTCACGCGCTGGTCGTAGTCGGGCGGGAAGGTCCAGAAGCGCATGCCTTGCTGCGTATAGCCTTCCTGCAGTCCGCGTTCGGCCGGCGCCTTGTGCCACAGGAACTGCATCAGCACGTCGCTGCTGACCCACGCGTTGCCGAACCAGAAGCTGTGCGCGCGGCGGTTCAGATCAGGAATTGCGCGCGGATCGACCCAGATCATGTCGAAGTTCAGCCGCTGTGACGCGGCGTTGACGAAATCCACCTGCTCGTCGGTCAGGTCGTCGGCGTTTGGCCGGCCGGCGCGGGACGCGCGCTGGTGGCGGGCGGCAAAACGCAGGGCGCGGTCGCCCAGATTGGCCCCGAGGCTCACGCGTTCGGTCAGGTCGATGTACTGCCGCAGGTCCGTCACGAACCGGTAGGTGTCTTCATCGGGCGCCGCGAAATAGATCTGGCCCAGGCGCAGCCGGGCACGCAGTTCCTCGCGGCTTTCGCCGTCGCGGGGTTGCGCCAGCCTGGCGAGTCCTTCGCTGGCGATGCGCGCGCCCGCGCTGAACGCCAGCACGTTGATGTGCTCGGCGTTCGTGTTGCGCGCAAGCAGTTCCAGGAGACGCGCGAAGGCGGGCACCGACGCCCGTGCGGCGCGGACATCCGTGGCGTAAGACAGCAGACTGCCGGCCGACGGCCAAAGAAAGGCCAGGACGACCGCCTGCCGGCCCGTGAAGTGATGGAACTGCGCGGCCTGTGCGGTGCCGCGCCACACGGCATTGTTGAAGCCGTGTACATAGACGATCAGGTCCCGGTGGCGACTGACCGCCAGGGCGTCGTTGATGAGTGCGAAATAAGCCTTCGCCTCGGGCGAGGTTTCGGCGTCGCTTTGCGGGGAGAGGGCGACAAGTTCCTCCATGCGCTCCAGACTGAGCACTGGTCGGCCGCGCTGACTGCCGGTGGTGGAAAGCTGGCGCAGTTGGTCCCAGTCCAGCGTGCCGTCGCCGATCTGCACCTTGGCCACGCCCATGCGCAGCGTGTCGCTGGGAAAGATCGAATAGAAAGGTTGGCGCGACTCCAAAAAAACGGCGCGGTTGGTGGCGTAGAGCAGCGGAATCGAGGTGATGTCGGCCGCGGCCTTGTGCGCGAAGGGATCCGACTGGCCCGCCGTGAACTTGACGGGTGTGGGCATCAATTGCACGGGTGAGGAGCAGGCTGACAGCAGCGTTGTGAGCAGGGCCGCCAGCATGGTGCGGGCGGCTCGCATGGCGGGGGCGGTTCGCAACTGGCGGACCGGCGGCGCAAGCGAGCGCGGATCGAGGAAACGCATGCGGTGGGCCCGGATCAGAGTGGAGGATCGGCGCGGCGCGCAAGCCAGGAGGCAACGCGCGATGCGCCACCGTCATTCCAGTGAAAGCGGCAAAAGCACGCGAGGATTGTCGCCGTGGAGGGGGCGGGGGGCAAGAGGGAAGAGGGAAGCAGCGGGGCGGGGCGCCGCCCCGGTTGGGGACGCGGGGCGGCGGGTCAGGCTATTGCCCGTGAGGGGGCCATCGCCTGGGGGGAAAGAAGGATGCGTTCGTTGTCGGAAATGCCAGGGTTAAAAGATGTGGCGGTAACCCACTGCCGCGCCGAGCTGGTTGCTCTTGCCGGCGATTTCGCCGCCGGCTGCGTCACTGACCTTGTTCCAATCGACGGTGCCGTACAGTTGCGAGCGCTTGGACAGCGAATATTCGGCCACGGCGACCAGCGCGTAGCGCTTGCCCTTGTCGCCTTCGACAACCACGTTTTCGCTGCGATCGTAGTAGGCGGCGCCCGTGATGGCCCAGCGCGGGGTGGCTTGCCAGGTTACGCCGGCGAAGTAGCCGTTGTCCTTGCGGTCCAGGCTGGCGGTGGTGGTGCCGCCCATGACGCCATTGACCCAGCCCGTTTCGTCGCGGCCGTTGAAGTAGCCCGCAAAGACCTTGGCCGATTCGAACTGATACGACGCGTTCAGGTTCCAGGCGCGCTGGCGCTCGTCGGAATCGGTGGCGGCGTAGGTCTGCTGCCAGGCGGCGCCCAGGCCAAGCTGGCCGATCGTGTAGCGCAGGCTGGCGCCATATTGCTGGCCGGCCTTGCGGTCGCCCCAGTCGTCGCCATTTGCCCACGACGCCACCACGGCCAGGTTCCCGAAGGTGTTGGCGTATTTGGTCATGTTGTTGGTGCGCACGCGCGACATGGCGGCGGGCAGCCAGGCGTTCTGCTCGTAGTTGCCGACGGTCAGCGGGTCGAAGTAGTCGGCCAGCAGGTCGAACATGGGCGTGTTCTGCAGGCCGAGCGTCAGCGTGCCGATGCTGCCGCCATCCAGGCCGACATAAGCCAGGCGGCTGAAGGCCTTGGACCTGTCCGAACCGGTGCCGTTCTGCAGGTTGATGCCGTTTTCCAGGCGGAAGAAGGCGCGGTTGCCGTTGCCCAGGTCTTCGGAGCCGCGCAGGCCCCAGCGGCTGTTGGAGATGGCGCCGTTTTCCATGGAGATGCGGCTGCCGTCTTCGCCCACGGCGCCCGAGCTGGTGCTCAGGTAGCGGATGCTGACGTCGGCGATGCCGTACAGGGTGACGCTGGTTTCGGCGCTTGCCGCGCCGGCGGCCAGGCCAAGGCCGGCCGCANNCCGCCCGGCGGTTGGCCGGGCGCCTGGCCGCTGCACCGACGCCAGGGTTGGCGCGGGTCCGGAGCAGGGGCCAGCCTGCAGAAATGCGCCGTGCCGTTACCGGACACGAGCGCCTGGGGATTCTAAGTAAGTTGGGGGATGGGGAATATCGAAAATATTCGGCGTTTTCCCGGGTTTACAGGCCGATAACCCCGCGCCGCCCCGCGAGCGGACGAACGGAAATGAAAAAACCCCGTTCGTTGGAACGGGGTTCGTGTGGCGCAAACGCGACGTTACAGCGTCATGTGCAGCGGCAGCCAGGTGGCGATGCCCGGCACCACATAGAGCAGCAGCACGGCGGCGATCATCAGGAAGAACATCGGCAGCGACGCGCGCGCGATGTAGGGCAGCTCGCGCCCGCTCATGCCGGACAGCACGAACAGGTTGAACCCCACCGGCGGCGTGATCTGCGCCATTTCCACCACGAACACGACAAAAATGCCGAACCAGATCAGGTCGATGTTGGCCGCCTGCACGGTCGGCAGCAGCACGCCCATGGTGAGCACCACGATCGAGATGCCATCGAGAAAGCAGCCGAGCACGATGAAGAACACCATCAGCGCCATGATCAGGCCGAACTGCGACAGGCCCAGTCCGCCGATCCATTCCGCCAGCGCGCGCGGCAAGCCGATATAGCCCATCGCCAGCGTGAGGAACTGCGCGCCCGCCAGGATCAGGGCGATCATGCAGTACAGCCGGGTGGCGCCCAGCAGCGACTGCATGAACGTCGAGCCATTCAGCGACCCCTGCAGCGCCGACAGGATCAGCGCGCCCACCACGCCTACCGCCGCCGCTTCCGTGGCGGTGGCGATGCCGGTGTAGATGGAACCCAGTACGGCGCCGATCAGGAGCAGCACGGGAATCAGGTGGCGTGAACGCGACAGCTTCTGCATGAAGGTCAGGCCGGGATCCGCCGCCGGCACTTGGCCGGGATTGCGGATGGCCCACCAGGCGATGTAGCCGCTGAAGAGCAACGCGAGCAGGATGCCGGGAATGATGCCGGCGATGAACAGCTTGGCGATCGACACATCCGCCGCGACTCCGTACACGATCATGATGATCGAGGGCGGAATGAGCAGACCCAGCGTGCCCGCGCCGGACAGCGTGCCGAGGATCTTTTCCTCGGGGTAGCCGCGGCGCGTCAGCTCAGGGATGGTCATCTTGCCGACCGTGGCGCAGGTGGCCGCGGACGAGCCCGACACGGCGGCAAAGATCGCGCAGCCGATCACGTTGGTGTGCAAGAGGCGCCCCGGCAGCCGGTTCAGCCAGGGCGCAAGCCCCTTGAACAGGTCTTCGGATAGCCGCGTGCGGAACAGGATCTCACCCATCCACAGGAAGAGCGGCAGGGCGGTCAGCGTCCAGCTGGACGAGGCGCCCCAGATCGTGACGGCCATGGCGTCGCCGGCGGGGCGGCTGGAGAAGATCTCCATGCCGATCCACGCGGTGCCCGCCAGCGTCAGGCCGACCCAGACCCCGCAACCGAGCAGGACGAAGATCGAAACGACCAATAAGGTAATGACGAGAAGTTCATTCATGGGTTTGCTGCGAAGTGGCGGCGGCGACGCCGCGCGAACGGCGGACCAGCTCATCGACGAGGGCGACGAAGAACAGGACGGTGCCGACGGCCATGGTCGTCTGCGGGATCCAGAGCGGCGTGGCGTCATTCGACGTCGACACGTCGTTGAACAGCCAGGAGTCGTAGGTCAGTTTGATGCTGAAGAAGGCGAAGGCGGCAGCCAGCAGGCAGCCGACGGCCAACGCGAAGATGTCCAGCCGGCGGCTGCCGGCGGGATTGAGCGAATTGAGCAGCAGCGTCACACGGATGTGTTCGCCGTGCTTGAAGGTGCTGGCCAGCGCAAGGAAACCCGCAGCGGCCATGAAGTACCCGGCGTAGGCGTCGGTGCCGGGAATGTTGAAGCTGAGCTGGCGGGCGATGATCGCCGCCAGCACCGAAACGAGCACGCCTATCGTGCACAGGCCGGCCAGCAGGCCGGCCGCGCCGTACAGGCTATCTAGAAAACGGCGCATGGCGAAATCACTGCTTCTTGTAGGCGTCGATCATGGCCTGGCCGTCCGCCCCGGCCTTCTTGAGCCAGTCTTCAAGCATGCGCTTTCCGATCACGCTCAAGCCTTCTTTGAGCTCAACCGTGGGTTGGATGGTTTCCATGCCGTTCTTGGCAAGCTCGGCCTGGTACCACTTGTTCTTTTCCTGCGACAGCTTCCAGCCGCGTTCCTCAGCCTGGGCGGCAGCCTTCTTCAGGGCTTCCTGCGTGGCCGGATCCAGCGCATCGAACGCCTTCTTGTTCACGATGATCGCGTTCTTGGGCAGCCAGGCCTGCGTGTCGTAGAACTTCTTGATGTATTCGTACGTCTTGGTGTCGTAGCCGGTGGACGCCGACGACATGTACGAGTCGATCACGCCGGTGGCGAGCGCCTGGGCCAGTTCGGCCTGCTGCACGGTCACGGGCTGCGCGCCGACCAGTTCAGCGATCTTGGCGGTGACGGGGCTGTAAGCGCGCCACTTCAGGCCCTTCATGTCGTTGATCTGCTTGATGTCCTTGTTGGCGAAGATGCCCTGGGGCGGCCATGCCACCGCGTACAGCAGCGTCATGCCTTGCGAGGCCAGCTTCTTTTCCAGGAACGGCTTCTGGGCCTGATACAACTTGAACGAGGCGTCGTAGCCGGTGGCCAGGAAGGGCAGGCCGTCCAGTTCGTAGATCGGGTCTTCGTTGGCGAAGTTGGTCAGCAGGATCTCGCCGATCTGCGCCTGGTTGCCTTGCACCGCGCGCTTGATTTCAGGCGCCTTGTACAGCGAGGCATTGTTGTGCAGCGTGATCTTGAGCTTGCCTTGCGACAGCGAATCGACGTCCTTGATGAAGGTCGTCAGGTTCTCGACGTGGAAGTTGCTGGCGGGGTAGGCGCTGGGCAGATCCCACTTGGTCTGGGCCTGTGCGCCCGCGCTGAATGCCAGGACGATGCTGCCGGTCAACAGCGAGATTTTTTTGTACATGGTGGTCCTTCTTTGCGAATGATGAAGACGGGTCTGGCCCGATAGGCATTGCGAAAAAAAGAAAGCGCGGCGCCGCGTCGCGCCGCCTGAATGCCGTGCCATTCTATGTTGCTGTGCGGTAACAAAGCGCGGGAAATCGCCGTATTACGGGTAATTCCTAGGGGGCGATGTTGTTCATTGGTTGAAGGTTCAATGAAGCCGCAAAGTGTGCGTCGCGCGCTTGCGGCAGGCCGTCCGGGGCGCGTTTTTTTCTTCTAAGATTGCGGAATCGAATAAGCAGTGAAGAGGGTCGCGTGAATTTCGTTTTTCGCCGTGATGAGTTGCTGGTCGAAGCATCGTCCAGCGTGTTGCCGGATTCGGCGTTGTGCGAACGCATTGGCTTGGCCGCCGCGGCCTTGCAGCCGGTCTGGATGGAGACCGGATCCCCATACCGTACGGCCTGCGTCGACCCCGGTCTTGAAGCGCCCGAAGGCTACGCATTCAAAAAGCTGCGTTCGCTCTTCGGCGTGTTCGACGACGAAGGCATGGCGCTGGCCGGCCGCGCCTATCAGATCGCCGAATGGGCGCGCACCCACCGGTTCTGCGGCGCCTGCGGCACGCCGGCCGAACGTGTGGCGCACGAATTCTGCCTGCGGTGCCCGGCCTGTGGCCTGGCCGCCTACCCGCGCATCTCGCCGGCCATGATGGTGCTGATCCGCAAGGGCGACAGCATCCTGCTGGCGCGCCATGCCAATGGGCCAGCGGCGCGCTATACGGCGCTGGCCGGCTTTGTCGAACCTGGCGAAAGCATCGAGCAGACGGTCCATCGCGAGGTCTACGAGGAAGTCGGCCTCAAGGTCGGCAACCTGCAGTATTTCGGCAGCCAGCCGTGGCCGTTTCCAAATTCGCTGATGGTCGCGTTCACCGCGGACTACGTTTCCGGGGACATACGTATCCAGGAAGACGAGATCGCCGACGCCCGTTGGTTCGGCCCGGGAGACGAGATGCCCGACATCGCAGCCCGTATTTCCATCGCGGGCTGGCTGATCCGGGCCAATCTGCCGCTGGGGTGGACCGCGCCGTAAGTTCACGTCGCCGTCCGCGCGGGTAGGGGTATTCCCTCAAAATGGGGGATTTTTTGCGGCTTTCGACTATTTTTTATTGATGAAATATAGATAAATTATTAGTATTTCGCTCAGTTAAACCTCGCCGTCCGCCTTATGATCCCCACTTTGATTGCCTCGTCGGCGCATCTTGCCGGCGGCAGCGCGCCCGATCTTTCCGAGGTGGAGTTCGGCCTCATGATCGCCAGCCACGCGTTCGATCGCTGGACGGTGCGTTGCATGGCGGCTGCGGGCCTGCCGGATCTGACGCCCACTGACGTGATGGTGTTTCACCACGTCTACCACCGGGAGCGGCCCAAGAAGCTGGCCGACATCTGCTTCACGCTCAATGTCGAAGACACTCACATCGTCAGCTATGCGCTAAAGAAATTGGACCGGCTGGGCGTGGTGCGCGGCGAACGCAGCAGCAAGGAAGTCTTCTACAGCGTCACGCCCGAGGGCGCGGCGATTCTCAAGCGCTACGGCGAAATCCGCGAGCAATGCCTGACCGCCGGCCTGGATGGCCCGGGCGGGGGCGGACTGGAATTCAGCCGGCAACTGGCGCATACGCTGCGGGCGTTGTCCGGCCTGTACGACCAGGCGGCCCGCGCAGCGACATCTCTCTGAACCCAACATGCGGGGCAATGCCCCGATCTGTCTGCAACCCGACCGTGGCCGAACGCGCTCCGGCGGTTTCTTGTTTTCAAGGACAACTATGAAGTGGCAATTCTGGATTGACCGTGGGGGCACCTTCACCGACATCGTGGCGCGCCGTCCGGATGGCACGACCACCACCGCGAAGATGCTGTCGGAAAACCCCGAGCAGTACCGCGACGCCGCGGTGGCCGGCATCCGCAAGCTGCTGGGCATCGCGCCCGGCCAGCCGGTGCCCGCCGACCAGGTCGAGTGCGTGAAGATGGGCACCACGGTGGCCACCAACGCGCTGCTCGAGCGCAAGGGCGAACGCACCTTGCTCGTCACGACGCGCGGTTTCCGCGATGCGCTGCGCATCGCCTATCAGAACCGCCCGCGGCTTTTCGACCGCAATGTGCTGCTGCCCGAGATGCTGTACGAATCCGTCGTCGAGGCGGACGAGCGCGTCGCGGCGGACGGCGAGGTCATCCAGCCGCTGGACGAAGGCGCGCTGCGCCGCGACATGCAGGCAGCGTACGACGACGGCATCCGCGCGGTCGCCATCGTCTTCATGCACGCCTGGCACGCCACCGGCCACGAACAGCAGGCCGCGCGCATCGCCAACGAGATCGGTTTCACCCAGGTGTCGGTGTCGCACGAGGTCAGCCCGCTGATCAAGTTCGTCTCGCGCGGCGACACGACCGTGGTGGACGCCTACCTGTCGCCCATCCTGAAGCGCTACGTCGATCAGGTGGCCGGCGAACTGCCAGGCATCCGGCTCATGTTCATGCAGTCTAGCGGCGGTCTGACCGACGCACACCGCTTCCGCGGCAAGGACGCGATCCTCTCGGGCCCGGCCGGCGGCATCGTCGGCATGGTCCGCACCAGCGAAATCGCCGGTTTCCCGAAGGTGATCGGCTTTGACATGGGCGGCACGTCCACCGACGTGTCGCACTACGCGGGCGAGTTCGAACGCGAATTCGAAACCCAGGTGGCCGGCGTGCGCATGCGCGCGCCGATGATGAGCATCCATACGGTCGCGGCCGGCGGCGGCTCGATCCTGCATTTCGACGGCGCGCGGCTGCGCGTCGGCCCCGATTCCGCGGGCGCCAATCCGGGACCGGCGTGCTATCGCCGCGGCGGTCCGCTGGCAGTGACGGACTGCAACGTCCTTCTCGGCAAAATCCAGCCCGATTTCTTCCCCAAGGTGTTCGGACCCGAAGCCAACGAGGCCCTGGACCGCGACGCCGTGGTCGAACGCTTTTCCGCGATGGCCGACGAAGTGCGCGCCGCCACGGGCCGCGAGATGTCGCCCGAGCAGCTTGCCGAAGGCTTTCTCGAGATCGCCGTGGGCAACATGGCCGAAGCCATCAAGCGCATCTCGGTGCAGCGCGGCCATGACGTCACCGAGTACGCGCTGACCGTGTTCGGCGGGGCCGGCGGGCAGCATGCCTGCCTGGTGGCCGACGCGCTGGGCATGACGACAGTGTTCGCGCACCCGCTGGGCGGCGTGTTGTCGGCCTACGGCATGGGCCTGGCGGACCAAACCGACATGCGCCAGAAGACGGTCGAGAAGGTGCTGGATTCGGCCCTGATGGGCGAGCTGAAGGACGAACTGGATGTGCTGGCTGGCCAGGCCGTGGGCGAACTGCGCCGTCAGCATGTGGCGCAAGCCGACATCACGGTGCAGCGCCGTCTGCATCTGAAATACCGCGGCACCGACACCGCGCTGGAAGTGGCGTATTCGGACTTGGATCAGGCCCGCCGCGACTTCGAAGCCGCCTACCGTCAGCGCTATTCGTTCCTGATGCCCAACCGCGAACTCGTGGTCGAGACCATCTCGGTCGAGGCAACCGGCGGCGGCGAGCGCGTTGGCGAAGCGTCGACGTCGCGCACCCGCGAGGGCGCATTGGCAGCCCGCCGCGTGGTCAGCATGTACAGCGCGGGCGCCTGGCGCGACACGCCGCTGTACGTGCGCGAAGACATGGCCGGCGGCGATGTGGTTGCAGGCCCCGCGATCATTTCCGAGCCCAACCAGACCACGGTCGTCGAGCCCGGCTGGCAGGCCGAACTGACGGCGCAGGATCATTTCGTGATCCGCCGCGTGGAAGCGCGCCGCGAGCAGCGCAAGGTCGGCACGCAGGCGGATCCTGTCATGCTCGAGGTCTTCAACAACCTCTTCATGTCGATCGCCGAGCAGATGGGCTACCGTCTGCAGAACACGGCGTACTCGGTCAATATCAAGGAACGCCTGGACTTCTCTTGCGCCATCTTCGATGCGCAGGCCCGCCTGATCGCCAATGCGCCGCACATGCCGGTGCACCTGGGTTCCATGGGCGAGTCCGTGCGCACGGTCATGAACGCCAATGCCGGCAAGATGATGCCCGGCGACGCATACGTCGTGAATGATCCGTACCACGGCGGCACGCACTTGCCTGACGTCACGGTCATCACGCCGGTGTTCGACAAGGCGGGGCGCGAGATTCTGTTCTACGTGGGATCGCGCGGCCACCACGCCGATATCGGCGGCACCACGCCCGGCTCCATGCCGCCGGATTCCAAGACGGTCGAAGACGAAGGCGTGCTGTTCACGAACTTCCAGCTCGTCAAGAACGGCGAGTTCCGCGAAGCGGCCGCGCGTGGGATCCTCGGGTCGGGCCGCTGGCCGGCGCGCAACCCCGATCAGAACATCGCCGACATGCATGCGCAGATCGCCGCCAACGAAAAGGGCGTGCAGGAACTCTTGCGCATGTGCGACCACTTCGGTCTGGACGTCGTGCGCGCCTACATGGGCCACGTGCAGGACAACGCCGAAGAGGCGGTGCGCCGCGTGATTTCGGTGCTGAAGGATGGCAGCTACGAGTACCCGCTGGACAACGGCGCGGTCATTCGCGTGGCCGTACGGGTGGACACCGAAGCGCGCAGCGCGGTGGTGGACTTCACCGGCACGTCGGCGCAGTTGGACAACAACTTCAACGCGCCGGGCGCGATCGCCGTAGCCGCCGTGCTGTACGTGTTTCGCACGATGGTCAACGACGACATCCCGCTGAACGACGGTTGCCTGGTGCCGCTGTCCATCATCGTGCCGGAAGGCTCGATGCTGCGTCCGAACCCGCCCGCCTCGGTGGTCGCGGGCAACGTGGAAACGTCCATGTGCATCGTCAACGCGCTGTACGGCGCGCTGGGCGTGCTGGCCGCCAGCCAGGGCACCATGAACAACTTCACGTTCGGCAACGCGCGCCATCAGTATTACGAGACCATCTCGGGCGGCACCGGTGCGGGTCCGGTACGCATCGACGCAGCCGGTCCGCACGACGAGGGCTTTGCGGGCACGTCGGTCGTGCAGGCGCACATGACCAATTCGCGCCTGACCGATCCGGAAGTGCTGGAGTTCCGTTTCCCGGTCCGCCTGGAGTCCTACGAGATACGCAAGGGTTCGGGCGGCCAGGGCCGGTATCCGGGCGGCGACGGCGGCGTGCGCCGCATCCGCTTCCTGGAGGATATGACCGCGGCCATCCTGTCCAACAACCGGCGGTACGCGCCGTTCGGTCTGGCCGGCGGTCAGCCGGGCGCCATGGGCCGCAATACGGTTGAACGCGTGGACGGCTCCATCGAGGAACTCGGTCCGCAGGACAGCGCGCAACTGCGTCCGGGCGATATCTTCGTGGTGGAAACGCCGGGAGGCGGCGGCTACGGCGCACAGTGATGCACGCCAGAGTCCGACCCTGATCAGTCGGGGTCGGACATCACGTCCAGCGCGATATCGGCGCGCGCCTTGCGGTCGTAGACGCGCAGGACGACCGCCTCATCGGTGATCTCGAACATCGCCGTCGCCAGCGTGTTCTCGTCGTCGGGATCATCCTTGGCGGTACGCAGGATCGGCAGCTTGCCCTCGGTGTCGAGCAGGGCGGCAAGCATGTCCGCGCTGCCCGATTCCGGCAGCCACCCATCCACCAGGCCTTCGATCCGGTTCTGCCGCGCCCGCGACGAATCGGTGACGATCTGCGCCTGGCTTCGCGTGGCCGCGTGCACCATGTGGTTGGCGTGCCCGTAACGCCGGCCGATTTCCTGAATGGACACCGAACCCGGCGTGACCTCGGCGCTGAGCAGGCGCGGGTCCGACGCCGCGCCCAGCGTGTGATGAAAACTGCCTGCGTGGGGCAGGTTGTGCAGCAGCGCCACCGCTTCATCCAGCGTGGAGCAGTCCAGGACTGCGCGCGCCCCGAACATGCGGGGCACGCCCGCATGCCGCTGCCGGGTGCGTAGATTGTTGATGGTCTGCACCAGGCCCGCGCGATTGGCGGCGAAGGTGTGTCCGGGCAGGGAGCCCGGGTAATAAAAGCTCAGGTAACCCGGCGCATCGTCCAGCGCGACGTCCACCAGATGGCATCGGCCATACAGATAGGGATCGCCGTCCTCGTTGTGACCGATCCAGCGCGAGCCGTCGCCGGTGCGCAGGGCGGCCGACGTGCAGCCATCCGTGGTGCTGTGCAGCAGATCGCCACGGCAATGCCATAGCAGCACGTCCTTGAGCGGCATGCGCAGGCCTTCAGCCAGGCCTTCGAATTCTTCCCAGATCTGCGGCAGGGCGGCCTCTGTCTGCTGCGCCAGCTCGTCGACGAAAGGATGGCCGCGCCAAGGCCGCAAGGTTTCCCAGGCGCCGCTCTGTTCCAGATAGGGCCCCATGATGGGGCGGGCCAGCTTGCCCAGCGCCAGGCCGACCTGGCGGCGGTTTCCAGCGATGCGCACGTATTTGTAGGCCATCGAAAACCTCCGGATGTCTCGCGGATTGTAAGGGGACTGCCGTTCCGCCGGGCTCCATCCGATGCGTTAAGATCGACGATAAGTTGCGCCGGCGAACCCGGCGCGGCCCAGGAATCATGCCCTTACAACAAGCCCGGGGTGCCTGGCGCTCCCCAAGAGGAGAGTTTCATGATCAAACGTAAAGTCGCCGCCGCAATGGTGGGCCTGTCCCTGACCCTGTTCGGCGCCGCTTCGGCCGCACAGGCGCAGGGCAGGGAATTGGTGGTGGCCACCGATACCGCTTTCGTGCCGTTCGAATTCAAGCAGGGCAACACCTATGTCGGCTTCGACGTCGACCTGTGGGCGGCCATCGCGAAGGAACTCAACCTCAAATACAAGCTTCAGCCAATGGACTTCGCGGGCATCATTCCCGGCCTGCAGACCAAGAACATCGACGCCGCGCTGGCGGGCATAACCATCCGCGACGACCGCAAGAAGGTCATCGACTTCTCAGATCCCTATTACGAAAGCGGCCTGGCCATCCTGGTGGGCGAAAAGAACACCGACATCAAGGACGCCAAGTCCCTCTCCGGCAAGACCGTCGCCGTCAAGACAGGCACCGCGACCGTGGACTTCCTGAAGGCCCAGGTGCCGGACGCCAAGCTCAAGCTGTTTCCCAACATCGACAACGCGTACCTTGAACTGGCCACCGGCCGCGTAGACGCCGCCGTGCACGACACGCCGAACGTCCAGTATTACGCCAATACGGCCGGCAAGGGGCGCGTGAAGGTGGTGGGCTCGGTCAAGAGCGGCGACTTCTACGGCATTGCCTTCCCCAAGGGCAGCGAACTGGTCCCCGAGGTCAACAAGGCGCTCGCCAAGCTGAAGGCCAGCGGCGAGTATGACGCGATCTATACCAAGTGGTTCGGCAAGAAGCCCTGACCGGCTCGGCAAGCGGCACTTTTCACGGACGCGCCATGTAGGCCGCAGTGAGGGACCGGATCCGGCGCCTTGCCGGATTCCGGGGTGGCGAGCGCCACCGCTCCTGGCCGCAAGGCGTGTCCGCCATGATGCGGGCGCGCCGCTGCGCGCCATAGGGGGAAGATCGTGGAGTTTGACTGGGCTGTCATCGAGGACGCGTTACCCAATCTGCTGACGGGTACGCTCATGACCATCAAGATCACGTTCTGGGGCCTGGTGGGCGGCTTCCTGCTCGGCGCGCTCTCGGGCGTGACGCGGGCCTACGGGAACGCGATCGTGTCGGGTATTGCGCAGGTCTATGTCGCGGTCATCCGCGGCACGCCGATCGTGGTGCAGGTCATGTTCATCTACTTTGCGCTGCCGCTGCTGGCAGACATCCGGGTCGACGCCGAATTCGCGGCGATCGCCACCCTCATCATCAACTCGGGGGCGTACATCTCGGAAATCGTGCGGGGCGCGCTGCTGTCGGTCCACAAGGGCCTGAAGGAAGCGGGGCAGGCCATGGGCCTGCCTTTTCACAAGATCCTGCTGCACATCATCGGCCCGGTTGCTTTCCGGCGCATGATCCCGCCGCTGGGCAACCAGTGCATCATCAGCCTTAAGGATTCGTCGCTGTTCATCGTGATCGGGGTGGCGGAGCTGACCCGTCAGGGGCAGGAAATCATGGCCAGCAATTTCCGCGCGGTCGAAATCTGGTCCGCCGTGGCGATCATCTATCTGATCCTCACGGGCCTGATGGCGTTGACCCTGCATCTGGTCGAAAAGAGGATGCGCATCATATGAGCATGGTTGAATTTCATAACGTCACCAAGCGCTTTGGCGACTCGACGGTGCTGAACGGCATCTCGCTCAATATCGACGCCGGGGAAGTCGTGGTGGTGGTGGGGCCGTCGGGCTCCGGCAAGTCCACCTTCCTTCGCTGCATCAACGTGCTGGAAACCATCAACGACGGCGATCTGCTGGTTGACGGGCTGAGCGTGAAGGGTGACGCGGCGACGGTGCGCGAGATCCGGCGCGAGGCCGGCATGGTGTTCCAGCAGTTCAATCTTTTCCCGCAGATGACAGCGCTGGAAAACGTCATGTTCGGGCCCGTACACACGCGGGGCCAGGGCCGCGCCGAGGCGCGGCAGCTGGCGAAAGACCTGCTGGCCAAGGTGGGCCTGGCCGAACGCATGAAGCACTATCCGTCGGAGCTTTCCGGGGGGCAGCAGCAGCGCGTGGCGNNGCTGTTCGACGAGCCGACGTCCGCACTGGACCCGGAGCTGCGCCACGAAGTGCTGAAGGTCATGCGCGATCTGGCCGAGGAAGGGATGACGATGGTGGTCGTCACGCACGAGATGGAGTTCGCGCGCAAGGTCGGCAGCCGGCTCATCTTCATCGACGCCGGCAAGATTGCCCACGACGGTCCGCCGGAGGAGCTGCTCAGCAATCCGCCCAGCCAGCGCCTGAAAGACTTTTTGCAGCACGTGACGTGAGGTGACGTAGAAAAGGCGTCCGAACGGGTCGGACGCCTTTTACTTTTTGCACGTCGGTGCAGAGCGGGAGCCGCGCAGGCCTGAAGACTCGCAGGGCCGGGCTCAGCCCTTCACGCGGACGATCTTCTGCACCTGCGGCACGTGCCGGATGGCGCGGATGACCTGGGCCAGATGCTTGCGGCTGTCGACCTGGATGGTCAGGTGCAGCGAGACGGTGGACACGGCGTCGTCGTGCATTGTGACGTGCACGATGTTCGCGTCGGCGGCCGTGACTTCCGCCGCCAACCGTCCCAGCACGCCCCGTTCATTGCGGGTGACGATGTCCAGCCGCGTCGCCAGGTGCTTGGCCGTTTGCGCGTCCCAACCCACGTTGATCCAGCGCTCCGGCTCGCGCAGCCGCTGGCGCAACGCGACGGGGCAATCCGCCGTGTGCACCACCAGTCCATGACCCATGCGCATGCCGGCCACGATGGGGTCGCCAGGCAGCGGGCCGCAGCA
>DMTA01000059.1 GCA_003454835.1 Achromobacter sp.
AGTCTTCCAGCACGGGCAGCGCCTCGACGACCACCTGCGACTGCAATTGCGCGGCATGCGCGGTCAACGATCGTTCGTTCCACGCCGCGCGCGCCACGCTGCCCGGACGCACGGATTGCAGGGCGGAAAAGCGCGTGATGCTGTCGCTGGTTTCCGTGGCGTCGCTGCGGTGAAAGCGCAGGGGCGACGCCGGGTCTTCCGGACGCGCCGCGTCCGCATCGAAGATCACCACGCGGTGGCGCGCGCCGCCGCCAGCGCTTTCGCCATCATCCTGCTGGTGCTCGAAGCGGTAGCACAGGCCGGCTTGCGCCAGGATGCGCTCCACGAACGCCAGGTCCGATTCGCGGTACTGCGTGCAGATCGCACGGGGCGGCAGCGCGTCGGTGAGTTCGAAGGCGAACGCGGCCTGGGGATAATCCGAAAACACCTCGCTGACGATGTCCTGCACCGACAGGTCCTGATAGACGAAGCTGTCGCGGCGCAAGGCCAGCGCCGCCATCCACGGCGCCGCATGCAGGCGGTAGCGCGCCAGTCCGCCATCGGCGCCCAGCGCATCCACGCCTTCGACCACCGCGTGCCAGTGCCGCTTCGCACCGTCGGCCTGCAGCAGGCTGACGGTGATCTCCTTGCCCAGCAGGGCCGCCACGTCCAGCTCGGCGCTGGCCGCCAGGCAATCCAGCGTCATCGAGAACAGCCGCGAGACGCCTTCGGCGAGGCTCATGTGCTCGACGACCAGTTCGGCGTCCAACCCGGTCGTCAGGCGCAGCAGACGCGCCTGTTGCGAGAGGGTAGCGATGTTCAGCGTGGAATAGGCCGGGGCATTGGAAGGCGAGGCGTTCATAGGGCTGGGCGGTATTCGTTTGGCGGAGCCAAAGGCGCGCAGGCGCGCCGGGAAGGGATAGGGCTTGTCATGCGCGGCCCGCGCGGGTCCTGCGTGCCGCCGCTAGGGCAGCGAAATTGTCAGATGCGCCGCGCGCGGACCCAGCTTGACGATGTCGTGATAGGGCGCCATTGCGGTCTGCATTTCGGTGTTCAGGAAGTGGCCCATGCCCAGGAAAGCAAGCAGGCCCAGCAACGCGAACAGCGCCATGATCGACCACAGCGGCACGTCCCGCTTGAGCGTGTGCGCCACCTTGTCCGGCAGGGGCCAGTGCGGCGCGAAACCGGTGCGCTTGCCGCGCAACAGGGCGATCTCGTCGCCCAGGCGTGCGGTCAGATACCCCAGTTTTTCCTGGCCTTCGATCAGGTACTTACCCTGAAAGCCCAGCAGCAGGCACATGTAATAGATCTCCAGCGATTGCAGGCGCGGCGCGCCCTGCGCGCGCAGATCCTCGAGCCGGGCGAAGAAGTTTTCGCCCGCCAGCTGTTCGCCGAAAAGCGTGAGCTGCAGGGGCTGAAGCATCCAGGCGTCGCGGATCGCAAAGCGGGAATTCAGCACGGTCTCGTCCACGGCGGCACAGAACGCGTACTTGGTGGCGTACACGTCCTCGGCGGGGATGTCCATTTTCTTGGCGGCGCGTTCGTAGTCCGCCAGGAACTGCTGCACATGGGCGGAGAAGGCGGCCGCATCGGTGGGCTCCTGGCCGCTCTTGAGCAGGAAGAGCATCAGGAACCCGTCGTACATCAGATCCAGCAACGACCTGGCGGGACGGCTTGCGTGAAAGGCGGCCTCGTTTGGCGGGAGCGTTGCGCCAGGCATCAGGGAGGGGGCGTCAGCAGTCATGGCGATGTCGTTCCTGTCAGCGAGTCACTGCGATCAGATCCAGCTTGAGTTCGGGAATCCCGGCGGGGGCGTAGATGGCAATGCTTCGCGCCTGCAGCATGCGGTCATACAAGGAACCGCGCGTCTGCAACGCGAAATAGACAGCGCCCGGCTTGACGGGCACGGCGGGCGGCACCTGCGGCGTATAGGAAAGCGGCACGCCCGGCATGGCCGACAGCACCAGCTTGTCCACGTCTTCGGGTGCGCCCACCTTGAAGCGCATGGGCACGCTCTCGGACAGCTCGGCGGCGGGCATCGCGGCCTGGACCGCCAGATATAGCGAGGTGGTCTCGTCCAGCTTTTCCGAATCGAGGCGGCCCATGTGGAACGACGGGCGCAACTCCTCGAGCACGATCGAGAAGTACCGGGTCGAGATCACGGTCTCGAGCAGATCGCGCAGGATCTCGTCCATGCGGGCAAATGCCGGTCCGGGCGCATCGTGGCGATACACCGGAAGATCCGCCAGCGTGTGCACCTTGGAAAAGGTCATCAACGCGCCCGCCAGCCGCGCCAGTTCCTGAAACAGGCGTTCGGGATGCAGTTGCGGGTGATGGAACAGGTGCGACAGCGTGGCGTAGGCCTCGTTCGCGGTGTGCAGCAGCCAGAACGAAGCGACGTCGCCGGAGCGGAACTCGATGATGTTCTTGCTGGGCTCGCGATGAAACCCATAGAGCGCATTGACCTTGGCCTGCAAGGCGTCGAGCAGCCGCCGAAGCAGCTCGTGCAGGGCGCCCGAGGCGGTCAGCGACAGGCTGGGTGCAATGAAGGTCGTATCCAGTTCATAGCTTGCGCTGGCCGTGCGCCGCACGCGCGCCACGGGAATGGCCAGCAGTTCGTCACGCGGTTCGAATTCGGAAATCAGGCGCACGTCCTTGCGCAGGAACGCAAGTTCGGCAGAAGCGGCGCCGGTGTAGAGATCGGGGGCGGGGGCGTTGCTGTGCGTGTAGCGCGAGTCGAAGCTGCCCGTTGCCTGGGCGTCGCGGTAGTTGCCGCCGATTGCCTTCAAGGGATGGATCGCCAGATAGAACACGGCTTCGGTCACGCCATCCAGTGCGGTCAACGCGACTGGCGGCGGAAGTTCATCGCCGTGCGGCGCGCTGTAGAGTTCGCCGTCTGGAAACACGGCGCTCATTTCGGTGGCGCGCAGCATGCCGTTGGCTAAAGCCGAGGCATCGAAACGCGCAGCGCGCAGACCCCATGCATAGGGATGCAACACGCGGGCCATTTCGGCCAGCCGATCTTCGTGATACGCATCCTGCCGCTGGAAATGCTGCGGCCGGAGGAACAGACCTTCGCCCCAAAGGACTTTGGCGGAGTAACTCAAAATACGCGCTCCCTGTTTCGTCTTTCCTGGTTTCTCTGTAGCGATAAGAATTGAAGGATGTGAACGGCGGGCGGCCCTGATGCTTCAGCCTGGACACTGCACGCCGGACAGGCGTGACGGGTCGTAGGCGGGTACGCCCGCAGGCAACGTGGGGCGACCCTTGGCCACCGTCAGCGCGCAGGCATGCGCGCCAAGTACGATGCCGTCGTCTTCCACATCCTCGACTTTGAATACGTACTTCCAACGCATGGGCGCGGGTGCATAGAACAGCCCGGCGACAGCGATGTAATCGGCTTGCTTGGGGACTTTTTCGACGGTTTCGTAACGCTGTCCCGGCGTGAGCGTGAGCTCGCGCGAACCCAGCATTGATTCCCCCAGCGCTGCCTTTTCCCCGGCAGTGTCTATCAATTGCGTGAGCGGCGCACGCTGGAATGGCTCAGGATTCTTCAGGTAGTATATTTTTGTAACGACCGCCATCGACTGGCCGGCGCCGGCATTCAAATTTTCTCCGGCGTGAATCGCCAGGTTCACTTCCACAGGCGCGTTTTCGGGCTTTTTCAGGCCCGTCATCTCCATCGCATTGCCCGTCAAACCGGCCACCGCGCCGATGGCCGAAACGGCCGCACATCCAGCAACGACGGTGCTCGCAAGCGCGCACGACAACCCCGTGAACAAACGTGATAAACGGATATGTTTGGACATGGCTCTTTATACCGGAAGTGTGTGAAGCAATACAGATCACGGCACGATGCGTGCAAAATCGATGCAAGTAACATGAAGAAACGTGCTGTAGCGCTGCACTAACAAAAGGTTGATGAAATACGGCCCCTGGTTACAACCTTGCTAGGTGCTTAAAAAATGCCCTTTTCCCGCCTCGTTGTCATCGCAGGTGTCGTTGCATTGATGGCCGGCTGTGCGTCGGTCAAGCCGCAGTCCGAAGCCGAGTACAAGCAGTCGTTGGCCGACGCGGAAAAGACGTTGGCGCAGAAAGACGCTGACCAGGCTGTCGCGCAATTCGAAGAGATCGCGCAGCGCAATCCATCCAAGGGCGAGCCCTGGTCCTACATCGCGAAGATCCGCTTCGATCAGCAGAAATACGGGCAGGCGATTGTGGCCGCCGACGAAACGTTGAGCCGCGATCCGGATGACTTCGTGGCCAAGACGGTGCGCGCCGTCGGTGGCTTGCGCGTGGCCATGCAGTCCCTGGCCGATGTGCGCGCCGACGCGCTGCTGGC
>DMTA01000582.1 GCA_003454835.1 Achromobacter sp.
GACACCTCTGCCCACGAGCGCTGCGCAGTCATGCGCAAGGCCGCCGTCCTGCTGCGCGAGCGCGCGGAGGACGTGGCGCGCCTGTTGACGCAGGAGCAGGGCAAGCCGTTTGCCGAAGCGCGCGGCGAAGTGCTGGCCGGTGCGGACATCATCGACTGGTTCGCCAACGAGGCGCTGCGCGTCTACGGCCGTATCGTGCCGTCGCGCAACCCCTTGGCCCAGCAATTGGTCATCAAGGAACCGGTCGGCCCCGTCGCCGCCTTCACGCCGTGGAACTTCCCGGTCAACCAGATCGTTCGCAAGCTGGGCGCCGCGCTGGCGACGGGCTGCTCCTTCCTGGTGAAGGCGCCTGAAGAAACCCCGGCTTCGCCCGCCGCGCTGCTTAACTGCTTTGTGGACGCCGGCATCCCGAAGGGCGTGCTGGGCCTCGTGTTCGGCTCGCCGGCAGAGATTTCCAGCTACCTGATTCCGCACCCGATCATCCGCAAGGTCACCTTCACGGGTTCCACGCCGGTCGGCAAGGAATTGGCAGCCCTGGCCGGCCGCCACATGAAGCGCGTCACGATGGAACTGGGCGGTCACGCGCCGGTGATCGTCGCTGAAGACGCCGACGTCGAACTGGCCGTCAAGGCCGCGGGCGGCGCGAAGTTCCGTAACGCCGGTCAGGTCTGCATTTCGCCGACCCGCTTCCTGGTGCACAAGAACGTCAAGGCGGCCTTCGAGCAGGCTTTCGTGGCCCATGCCGAAAAGCTCAAGCTGGGCGACGGTCTGACCGAAGGCACCACGCTCGGCCCGCTGGCCAACGACCGCCGCCTGGCCGCCATGGACAAAATCGTCAAGAACGCGGCCGAGAAGGGCGCGCGCGTGGCGACCGGTGGTCAGCGCGTGGGCACTGCGGGCAATTTCTTTGCCCCGACCATCCTGACCGACGTGCCGCTCGAGGCCGATATTTTCAACGAAGAGCCGTTTGGTCCCATCGCGGCGATCCGCAGCTTCGAAAACCTGGACGAAGCCATCCGCGAAGCCAACCGGCTGCCGTTCGGTCTGGCCGCTTATGGCTTCACCCGATCGATCAAGACGGTGCACGAGCTGTCGCGCCGCCTTGAAGTCGGCATGCTCTGGGTCAACCAGCCCGCGACGCCTTCGGCTGAACTGCCGTTCGGCGGCGTGAAGGATTCCGGCTACGGTTCCGAGGGCGGTCCCGAGGCCCTCGAGGCGTACCTGGTCACCAAGGCCGTCTCGGTCGTGGGCGTCTAAGTCCGCGTCAGGCCCCGCCTGACTAGAAACAGGCCGTATCCGGAACACAACCGGTTACGGCCTTTTCATTTGTGCCGCTGATTCGGCTTTTGAGCCGGACTCCCTTTCTGCGGCCATCCTTTGGATGTCTCTCGTCTGGGCGATTGGCGCGGTCCCCTGCATGACACAGAATCGGCGTTGCACCATCCGGCGTCCCGCGCTTTGCATTCTTAGATCCTTTCGCCGTTCTTCATTTGACAGGGTCGCTTACGCACCGTTGCCGGTCGCGCCCGCTGCCCGCAGGTAAGGTCTCCTGACCATGTCGCACCGGAGATAGACGTTTCGATGTTTTCCATGCCGCCCCTCAAGACCCTTGCCCGGCACAAGTCCCACGCTGGCCCGGCCATGAACTGGCTGAAGGAACGCAAGCAGTTCGTCAAGGCGCTGCTGTCCAACCCGGCGGCGGTCGGTGCGGTGGCGCCTTCCAGCGCAGCGCTGGCCGCCGCCATCACGGAATCGATCCAGCCCCGGGCCGGTAAAGTCCTTGAACTGGGCTGCGGGACGGGCGTGTTCACCCGGGAAATGCTGCGCAAGGGCATCGCGCCGTCCAGCCTGGTCCTGGTGGAGCAGGACTCCGAAATGAGTTCCAGCCTGCGCAGCCAGTTTCCCGAGGCGGCCGTCCTGCAGGTGCCCGCGCAGGATCTGTCCCGTGACAGCCATCCGGAGCTGCACGGAATCGGTGCGGCCATTTGCGGCCTGCCGCTACGGAACATGAGCGGCGCGCATCACCATAAGCTGCTGACCGCCGTGTTCGAGGCGATGCCGCCCGGAGGATCAATGCACTTTTTCACCTATGGCGTGAAGTGCCCGATCTCGGCGCGCGTGCTTGAGGATTGTGGCCTGTACGCGCGGCGGGTGCGCTTCGTGCCGATGAACCTGCCGCCGGCCTCGGTCTACAGCTTGCGCCGGACGCCCTGAGGGCAGGGCGGGCGCGCAGCGATGCAGGATCGGGTCGCGCGCCCGAAGGCCCGTCTTCTGGTGCGGACCGTTACGCCAGGAAGGTCAGCATGCCGTTGCTCAGGTCGTACATCGACCCGACGATCTTGATCTTGCCTTCCTTTTCCAGCCCGGCAAGGATCGGGCTGTTCTTGCGAATGGCCTCCACGGTGTGCAGCACATTCGTGCGCGCCACGGCGTCCACGAACTGGCCATTCTTGCCGTTTCGGTCTCCTGTGTATTTGGTTGCCTCGACCGCCGGCTTGATGACGTCCAGCAGGCCGGTCAGATGGCCGAGCTGAACATTGTCGATCGCCCCGGCCACTGCGCCGCAGGCTGTGTGTCCCATCACCAGAATCACCTTGGCGCCTGCCGCCGCGCAGGCGAACTCCATGCTGCCCAGCAGATCATTGTTGGAGATGTTGCCGGCGATGCGGCCGTTGAAGGTTTCGCCGATGCCCGTGTCCAGGATGATCTCGGCGGGCGCGCGCGAGTCGATGCAGCTCAGGATCACCGCCGCCGGGAACTGGCCCAGAGCGCTGGAACGCTTCTGCGCAAGATAATCGTGCTTCTGAGGCTTGCCCGCGCGAAAGCGCGCA
Source organism: Achromobacter sp. (assembly GCA_003454835.1). Classification (GTDB taxonomy): domain Bacteria; phylum Pseudomonadota; class Gammaproteobacteria; order Burkholderiales; family Burkholderiaceae_B; genus Achromobacter. The sequence goes on from DMTA01000582.1 coordinate 2,832, forward strand.
TTGCCCCGCTTCATCATGTCGATCACCTGGTCCGGCGTCATCGCGTCGCGCTGCGCCTGCGTGAGCGATGCGGCCTGCGCTTCGCCGGGCGCAAACGCCACGCCGGCCATCGCCGCCGCTCCCGCGCTAACGCCGGCCTTCAACCAGCCGCGCCGCCCCAGGTCCAGAGGGTGCCCAGCCATGCAACAATCCTTGATCGCTTCCATGAGGTGTCCCCTAAAAGCAGCCCACAACGATAGACCGCGGGACGCGGCTATTCGATGATGGGCCGGCCACACATGCCGTTTTTGCGGCGAGAGACATTCTGTTCCTGTTTGCGGCGGTGAACAATCGTTTCTCTCGCGACCCTGTTTTTCTTGTTTTCATGCTGGATGAGTGGCATAGTTTTTCGCACGACGGGCCCCGAGGCGGCTGCGGGGCGGTTCGACAACGAATACGAAAGGTGCTCCATGCGATACCTGTACATCGTATTGATCGTGTTGCTCACGGCGATGGTTTTGTCGTTCAAGATCCAGAACTTTGAATCCGTCACTCTGACGCTCTGGACCTCCACCTTCACTTTGCCGGCGTCGGTCCTCGTCATCGGCGTCTACATCCTGGGCATGCTCACAGGCGGCTTTCTGCTCAGCCTGCTGCGTTCCGCCTTCCGTGGGGCCACCGGCCGTCCCGCCGGTCCCACCTCCTGAAAGATTCCCCAAGCGCCACCCGGCTAGCCGCCGTGCGTCCGCAGTCAGGGCGCGAACGCGTACTTAGGAGCAATCCCGATGAAAAGGTTATTCCTTGTCCTGTCCACGTGCGTGCTGGCCGGCTGCGCCGGCACGGTCGCGACGAAGAACGATCTGGCGAAGTACGGCACGCCGCCCAGTGACGACGACCTGTACCAGTACATGTCGTCGCTGCGCGACACCATGCCGCCGACCCGGTATGTCAGCTATCGCGACAAGGGGTATGCGGAATCCGTGAAGAAGACCACGGTTATCGCGGAGGATGGCAAACCGGTGTCCGCCTGGCAGTACGACTTTGAAGTCGCCGGCTACGACCAGCCTGGCCCCGAGCAGCCGCAATGGACCGCGCGGCGTGTCGTGTTCTTCAATGGCCGCGCGATAGGCGGCTTCGATGCGAATGGGAAGTTCATGCGCACCAGCGCCCAGCCGCCGGCGGCGGTTGCGCCCGCGCCCGCAGCCACGCCGGCGCAGCCGCGCTAGGCCCCGGCATCCCCCATTGCGCCGTTCCGGAGAACCCATCATGCAAAAGCCTCAACAGGCCGCCCCGCGTCGCCCTCTGACCCTACTCGCCGCAGGCGGCATCGTTGGCCTTGCCGCCATCCTTGCCGGTTGCGCCAATCCATCCGCGTCGTCACGCGTCTACACCTTCGACCAGGCGCAGCGCGCGCAGACCGTCACGCTTGGCTATGTCATCGGCGTGCGGCCCGTCACCATCCAGGCCGCCCAGACCTCGGGCCTCGGCGTCATGACC
>DMTA01000429.1 GCA_003454835.1 Achromobacter sp.
GGTAGAGTCGACCGCTGGTCGACTGCATTTCGCGTAGCGAATGGCATCACGCCAGTCGAGCAAGCTCGACTCTACGCGGGCGTGACCAGCCGTGCCGTATAGTCGCGCGCAGGCGCGGTGGTCCGCGCGAACCGGTGTGGCTGGCTTGCTTTCCTTCCTCCGAACGATCCTGATGCGTGGCCCGTCGCTGGCGCTGCTGCTGTGTGGTGCGCTGCTGCTGGCCGCGCCGGTGCTGCATGAGCGCGCGCGGCGGCATCACTGGATCGGGCTGGGCGTGGCCGCGATGGGCCTTGCGGTCATTGCGGGGGCGCGCGGCGACGGGCCGGGGCAGATGACGATGCTGGGTTTTGTTCTGACGCTGGGGGCGGCGTTCATGTGGGCGACGTCCAACATGATCGTCCGGCTGGCCAGCCGCAAGGCGCCCGGCTACGATCCTTTCGCGTTCATTGCCTGGAGCAGCGCCGCCCCGGTGCTGCCTTTCCTGGCGCTGGCCGTGCTGATCGACGGCTGGGAACCGGTGGTGGGCATGATCACCGGCATCGGCTGGGGCGAGGCGCTGTCGGTGTTGTATCTGGCGGTGCTGGCGACCCTGGTTGCCTACACGCTGTGGACGCAGCTGCTGTCGCGCCATCCCGCGGCCAAGGTCGCGCCGTTCTCGCTGCTGGTCCCGGTGGTGGGGCTGTGGGCGGCGTCCATGGCGTTCGGCGAGCGGCTGCAGCCGCTGCAATGGGTGGGCGCCGGCTGCGTGCTGGCCGGGCTGGTCATCAACCAGGTCGGTGCGCGCTGGATGCGCACGCGCTAGCGCCGATCAGCCTTTGCGCTACTCGGGCCTCGTCCGCCCGGCCTACAGCGTGCCGCCGAGGGCCCGCGGCCCTCAAAGTTGCTCGAAGCGGATGTAACGCTTATCGGTGTACTCCCGGCGCGTGATGACTTCCTGCACCGACGCCCCCGGCGGTCCCCGGCGCAACCATTCCAGCATGTGATCGACCTGATCGGGCGTGCCCTGCACCAGCGCTTCGACCGTGCCGTCCAGCATGTTCTGCACCCAGCCCTTCACGCCAAGCATGTGAGCGCGCCGCACCGTGGCGTGCCGGTATCCCACGCCTTGCACCGTGCCGCTGACGGTGACGTGGACGGTTTCGATCTGGGTATCGGCCTTAGGGTCTTGCATGGGTTTTTCCTTCGGATGATGCGCCGCCACGCATGACTGGCGTAGGCGGAACCGGCTACAGCGGATGGTCTATAGGCCCGGCGGGCTTCGAAGCGATACGTTAGAGCCCATGTCAAAACGTGCCAGCTTAGAAATACCCATTACCAGAGCTTGGAGAAGCCATTATGGAAGAGACCAGTTTGTTGTCGGATGCCGAGACAGCGCGCTACAGGGATCAGGGTTACCTGGCCTTGAAGGACATGTGCCCTCAAGACGAGGTCGGCTACATCCGCAGGACGCTGCTGGACTTGTTCTCGAATAAGACGGGTTACAACGAGGGCGCGCAGTATGACTTTGTCAGCCGCGACGACCCGAGCAAGCCCGCGAAGTTTCCGAGTCTGCACGATCCGCGACATTATGCCCCGGGCCTGCTGAAGACGGTTTACCACGAACGCACGCTGGAACTTGCGAGGCAACTGCTGGGTCCGCAGGCGGCGTTGTATGGCGAGCACGCGTTGCTCAAGCCCGGCCCGCACGGTCCGGAAACGCCGTGGCACCAGGACGAAGCCTTCCGGTCGCCGGATTTTGTCTACAACGAACTGAGCATCTGGCTGGCGCTGCAGCCGGCCACCGTCGAGAACGGCTGCATGCAGTTCCTGCCGGGCTCGAACAAGTGGGACGTGCTGGAGCATCGCTCGCCGGGGGGCGACAAGAGCCTGCATCCGCTGGAATGCTGCGGCGATTTTCCGCGCGACCAGGCGGTGGCCGAGCCCCTCGATCCGGGCGGCATCACCGTCCACGATGCGCGCACGCTGCACTTCACCGGACCGAACACGTCGCAGACGCCGCGGCTGGCGTACATCCTGATCTACAACACGCCGCCGGTCTACAAGCCCGGACGCCGGGAATTCCCGTGGCTGGAAGGCCGCTGGACCGACAGCCAGACCCGCAAGAAGCAATGGCACAAGCGCGGCGGCCTGGCGGTGGACGTGATGCGCCGACTGCCCGGCGCGCGGCTGACCAGCCCACGCTGGGTGGCATGGGCAACGATACGCGCGGTCAGCAAGGTGTGGCCGCGCTAGGGCTGGGCGTGCAGGGGCCATAGAGCCTTTGCGCAGGGGGGCGAACGGGGCCGGCAAGCGACGCTTGCCGGCCTCGGCGCGTATACTGGGCGGCGCCGCGCGGGTGATCAAGCCTGGCGCGGCGGCAAGGCTGCCCCACGGCTGGCGGCCTGAAAGCACAAGAAAATGAGTCGCAGCTGGCGCACCCCTATCACTCCACAGACACTCCATGACCGCTAACCTTTCTACGATCACCTGCATCGAAGATTTGCGCGTTGTCGCGCAGAAGCGCGTGCCGCGCATGTTCTACGATTACGCCGATTCCGGCGCCTGGACCGAAGGCACCTATCGCGCGAATGAAAGCGACTTTCATCGGATCAAGCTGCGCCAGCGCGTGGCGGTCAACATGGAAGGCCGGTCGCTGCGCACCACCATGGTGGGCCAGGACGTGGTGATGCCGCTGGCGATTTCGCCCACGGGCCTGACCGGCATGCAGCATGCCGACGGCGAGATCCTGGCCGCCAAGGCCGCCGCCGATTTCGGCGTGCCGTTCACGCTGTCCACGATGAGCATCTGCTCGCTGGAAGACGTGGCGCAGGCCACCGGCAAGCCCTTCTGGTTTCAGCTCTACGTGATGCGCGACCGCGAGTTCGTGGGCAACCTGATCGACCGCGCCAAGGCTGCAGGCTGCTCGGCGCTGGTGCTGACGCTGGACCTGCAGATCCTGGGCCAGCGCCACAAGGACATCAAGAACGGCCTGTCGACGCCGCCCAAGCCCACGCTGCGCAACCTTATCAACCTGGCGACCAAGCCGCGCTGGTGCATGGGCATGCTGGGCACGAAGCGCCGCACCTTCGGCAACATCGTCGGCCACGCCAAGGGCGTGAGCGACCTGTCGTCGCTGTCGTCGTGGACGGCCGAGCAGTTCGATCCGCGCCTGAGCTGGGACGACGTGGAATGGATCAAGCAGCGCTGGGGCGGCAAGCTCATCATCAAGGGCATTCTTGACGTCGAAGACGCGCAGCTCGCCGCCAACAGCGGCGCCGACGCGCTCATCGTCAGCAACCACGGCGGCCGCCAGCTTGACGGCGCCATGTCGTCCATCGCAGCCCTGCCGGGAATTGCCGATGCCGTGGGATCGAAGATCGAGGTGTGGATGGACGGCGGCATCCGCTCCGGCCAGGACATCCTGAAGGCCGTGGCGCTGGGCGCGCGCGGCACGATGATCGGCCGCGCCTTCCTGTACGGGCTGGGCGCGTATGGCCAGGCCGGCGTCACCCGCACGCTGGAGATCCTGTACAAGGAAATGGACACGACGATGGCGCTGTGCGGCCGCCGCACGATCGAGCCGGGCGACCGCAGCATCCTGCTGCCGGGCACGTATCCGACCTGATCGCTGATGCTTGTTGAAAAAGCCCGGACCCATACGTGTCCGGGTTTTTTTATGCGCGGACGCCGCGCACCGTGCGTAGGCTACGCGCCGTTGCCCGTGCCCAGAAACTGGCTGGGCCGGCGCAGCGCGGGGTCGAACGGATTGATCTGCGCCCCCACCGCGTCGGCCTCGCGGCGCAGCATTTCCACGATCAGCGGCAGGCGTTCGTCGCTGATGCGTTCGATGGGCGCCGCGACGCTCAGCGCCGCAACCGTGACGCCGTTGGGATCGTAGACCGGCACCGCCAGCCCGGCGATGTTGGGGAACACGCCCTGCCCCTGGCTGCGCGCGTAGCGCAGTTCCAGGCATTCCTTGATGCGCACGCGCATCGAGATCTCGTCCACGAAGCCCAGGTGATGCAGGCGCGGGATGTTGAAGCGCATGACCTCTTCGCGCTCGGCTTCGGGCAGGCTGGCCAGCAGCACGAGGCCGCCTTGTCCCATGCCGAGCGGCACGCGTCCGCCGATGTCGCCGGTGTGCGAACGCACCGGAAAGGCGCCGTCCACGCGGTCGACGCAGACCGCGTCAAACCCGCTGCGCACCAGCAGAAAAATGGTGTCGTTGAGCATGCCGGACAGACGCAGCATGGCGGGACGGTAGAGGGTACGCAGGCTGGACTGATGGTTGCCGGCGGCCGCCGCCAGCGAGAAGAAGGCGACGCTCAGCTGATAGCCCTTGCTTTGGGCCGGCTGCTCCACCACGCCTTCCTGCATCAGCCCCTGCAGCACCCGATGCACCGTGGCCTGCGCCTGGCCCGTGCGCGCGGCGATATCGGTCAGGCGCAATTTGTCTCCCTTGGCGTCGGCCAGCACGCGCAGCACGGCGAAGGCCCGCTGCAACACGCCCTGGCCCGCGGAATCTTCCGCCGCTTCTGATTTCTTCATTCTCTGGTTCCGATAATCAAAATAGTCTGACGTATTTTTATCAAGAAATTCAGTCTAACGGAAATAACTGATAAATAATTCGATTGTTCGGAAAACCCTAATTGACCCTCCGTTTTGGCGGCTCCTAGACTGCGCCATCACTTAGGCAGCTTGGGTGGCACTTTTGCCCACCCGGCGGCGCAGGGCCCGGACGGGCCACGGGGTTTGGAACATGGCATTTCTGCGGCTGGACAACGTCTCCAAGAACTACGGCGATCTGCGTGTCGTCTCGGACTTCTGCCTGTCGGTCGACAAGGGCGAGTTCGTCTCGCTGCTGGGCCCCTCCGGGTGCGGCAAGACCACCACGCTGCAAATGATTGCCGGCTTTGCCGATGTGACCTGCGGCGCCATCACGTTGGACGGCCGCGACATCACGCACGCCAAGCCCAACACGCGCGGGCTGGGCATCGTGTTCCAGAGCTATGCGCTGTTCCCGCACCTGACCGTGACCGACAACGTCGCCTTCGGCCTGAAGATGCGCAAGGTCGAACTCGCCGAGCGCCAGGACCGTGTGCGCGAGGCGCTGGCGCTGGTCAAGCTGGACAAGCATGCGGACCGGTTCCCGCGCGAACTGTCGGGCGGCCAGCGGCAACGCGTGGCGCTGGCCCGCGCGCTGGTGATTCGCCCGCCGGTGCTGCTGCTGGACGAACCGCTGTCCAACCTGGACGCCAAGCTGCGCGAGGACATGCAGTTCGAATTGCGCAGCATCCAGCGCAAGATCGGCACAACGACCGTCATGGTCACGCACGATCAGGCCGAGGCCCTGTCCATCAGCGATCGCGTCGTGGTCATGCAGGACGGCCGCGCGACGCAAGTGGACGCGCCCTACCGCATGTACGAACACCCGCAGACCGAGTTCATTTCGCGCTTTGTCGGCAAGACCAATCTGCTGCCCGGCCGCGTGACGCGCTGCGGCGCGCAGGCCGAAGTCCAGACCGGCGCGCTGAGCCTTGTCGTCGACGGCGAAGGCCTGCGCCACGGCGACAGCGTGCAGCTGTCTCTGCGGCCGGAAAAGCTGGTGCCTGTGCCGTCCGGCCAGGGCAAGCTCGCCTGTGTCGTCAACACCCGCTACTTCCTGGGCAGCCAGTGGATGTACGACCTGGATTCGCCCGTGGGGGCGCTGACCATCCTGACGCCCAACGACGGCCGCCGCCCGCATGACGATGGCGAACAGATCGGGCTGGACTGGGCGGACGGTGTGCTGCGCGTGCTGCGCGCGCCTGCTGCCGCGACGGCGGACTGACATGGCGACGCTGACGCAACGCGGCGCCGCCGCCAACCCGCCCAAGCCGCGCAACGACGGGATGCTTGCCATCCTGGGATCGATTCCGCTGGCGCTCGTGTTCCTGACGCTCGTGCTGACGCCGCTGGCGCTGACCTTTGCGCTGTCCTTCCGGCCGTTCGACTACGCCACCGGCATCCAGCCGGGCCATACGTTCGAACACTACCTGGCCGTGGTGACGGACGGCTACTTCATCGAGATCTTCTGGCGCACCTTCTGGATCGCCGGCGTCACCACGCTGATCTGCGTGCTGATCGGTGCGCCCGAGGCCTACATCCTGTCGCGCATGCGCAAGCCCTGGCGCTCGATCTTCCTGTTGGTGGTGCTGTCGCCGCTGCTGATCTCGCTGGTGGTGCGCGCGTTCGGCTGGAGCATGCTGCTGGGGCCGGGCGGGCCGCTGGGTAAGGCGGCCGCCGCGTTGGGGCTGGGAACGCTGCTGTACACGCCCACCGCCGTCATCATTGGCCTCGTGCACGTCATGCTGCCGTTCATGGTGATCCCGGTGTGGACGTCGCTGCAGAAGCTGGACCCCACCGTCGAGCACGCGGCGTTGTCGCTGAATGCCTCGCGCTTTCAGACGCTGACGCGCATCGTGCTGCCGCAGGCGATGCCGGGCATCCTGTCCGGCAGCCTCATCGTGTTCGGCCTGTCGGCCAGCTCGTTTGCCATCCCCGCGCTGCTGGGCGGACGGCGCCTGAAGATGGTGGCCACCGTCGTGTACGACGAATTTCTGACCGAGCTGAACTGGCCGCTGGGCGCGACCATCGCCATCGTGCTGCTGATCGTGAACGTGGTCGTCATGATGGCGTACAACCGCGTCGTCGAACGCTCTTACCGCCGCAGTCTGGGCTGAGCCGCGCAAGGAATCGAACATGCAGAAGAACGGTCCTTTCGCGCTGGCGTTCAACTTCCTGGTGGTGGCGTTCGTGCTGGCGCCGCTGGTCATCGTGTGCATGGTGGCGTTCACGCCCGATTCGACGCTGACGGTGCCGACGACCAGCTTCTCGCTGCGTTGGTTCTACGCGGTCTTCGACCATCCCAACTTCATGCAGGCGTTCAAGAACAGCCTGTGGCTCGCGTTCCTGTCGGCCAGCATCGCCGTGTGCCTGGCGGTGCCCGCCGCCATCGCCATCACGCGCTACCGCTTTCCGGGGCGCGACGTGCTCAACGGCCTGTTCCTGTCGCCGCTGATGATTCCGCATCTGGTGCTGGGCGTGGCCCTGCTGCGCTTCTTTGCGCTGATGGGCATGGCCGGCAGCTTTCCGTGGCTGGTGGCCAGCCACGTCGTCGTCATCACGCCGTACGTGATGCGCCTGGTGATCGGCGCGCTGGTCGGCTTTGACCGGTCCATCGAGCACGCGGCGCTGTCGCTGGGTGCCAGCCGCGCCAAGGTGTTTTTCCTGGTGACGTTGCCGCTCATCATTCCCGGCGTCTCTGGCGGCTGGCTGCTGGCGTTCATCAACAGCTTCGACGAACTGACCATGTCGGTGTTCATCACCGCGCCGTCGACCATCACGCTGCCGGTGCGCATGTACATGTACGCCACGGAATCCATCGACCCGATGATGGCCGCCGTGTCCGCGCTGGTGATCGCGCTGACGGCGGTGACGATGCTTCTGCTTGACCGCGTGTATGGACTGGACCGCGTCCTGGTGGGCCAGAAATGAATTCGCTGCCGACAGCCGCAAAGGAGCCGCGCGCGCCATGGCAATCCTGAAACGCCTGGCCGAAACCGGCCGGCCCGCGTTGACCTTCACTTTCGACGGACAGACGTGCACGGCGTTGGCCGGCGACACCGTCCTGACCGCCTTGCTGACGCAGGCCGAGCGCCTGCGCACCTCGGAATTCGGCGGCGGCCCCCGCGCCGGCTTCTGCATGATGGGCGCTTGCCAGGACTGCTGGGTCCAGCTTGAAAACGGCGAGCGCGTGCGCGCCTGTTCCACGTACATCGAGCCCGGCATGCGGCTGCAGAGCGCCGCGCTGGCGCCCGCTGCCGCGCCCGGCACGCTGG
>DMTA01000138.1 GCA_003454835.1 Achromobacter sp.
CTTGGCCACCGGCTGGCCGTTGCAGCGGACCATCTTCATGACGATCTGCAGCGGTTCGTGGCCGAGGTCGTTGGTCAGGTTGGTGCCGATGCCGAAGGACACCTTGCAGCGGCCCGAGAACTGGCGCGCCAGCTCGATGGCGCGCGGGAAGGTCAGCGAATCTGAGAACACCAGGGTCTTGGCGCGCGGGTCCACGCGGTTCTTGCGGTAGTGCTCGAGCAGGCGCTCGCCCCAGATGAAGGGATCGCCGGAGTCGTGGCGCGCGCCGTCAAAGAGCTTGCAGAAATACATGTCGAAGTCGCGCAGGAATGCATCCATGCCGTAGACGTCGGACAGCGCGATGCCCAGGTCGCCGCGGTATTCCTTGGCCCACACTTCCAGCGCGAACACCTGCGAATCGCGCAGGCGGGGACCGAGCGCCTGGCAGGCCTGCAGGTATTCGTGGCCCATGGTGCCCAGCGGCAGCACATCGTGCTCCTTGGCAAGCAACACGTTGCTGGAGCCCGCGAAATGCGCCCCCATCTCGGCTTTCAGGGTGGTGACGATCTCTTCGTGCCAGGCCTTGGAGAAGCGGCGCCGCGTGCCGTATTCGGCCACGCGGAAGTCGGCCAGCGCGGGATCGTCCAGCACCAGATGCATCTTGGACTGCAGGCGCTTGCGGCCTTCTTCCCAGTCAGGATGCTTGCGCGTGTTGCGGAAATAGACCTCGTTGACGATCGCCAGCACCGGGATCTCGAACAGGATCGTGTGCAGCCAAGGACCCTTGACCTCGATGCTGATCTCGCCGGGGCCCTCGCCTTCGCTGATGTGGATGCAGCGCTCGGGCATGTGGAACAGACGAAGGAAATCAACGAAGTCGCTTTTGATAAAGCGCAAGTTGCCCAGATATTTAAGTTCGTCGTCCGTGAAGCGCAATTGGCATAGCTGATGCACTTCCTGGCGGATTTCGTCCATATAGGGGCGCAAATCCACGCCCTTGGTACGGCATTTGTACCGGTACTCGACCTGGGCAGCGGGGAAATGATGCAGCACCACTTGCATCATGCTGAATTTATACAGGTCGGTGTCGAGCAGCGAAGTAATAATCATGATTGCGCGTTTCGTTTCGCGACACCATAGCATGAAGAACAGGGGCTTCGGCACGAAGTGCCACGCTGTCAATACGGGTATTGCCGACACATCCGCGCGGCATTGGGTAAAATCCGCCCATTAAGACACATCTGCCGCCGAGCCCCGGAGTTCCTGAATGACCCACGTAGTCACCGAAAACTGTATCAAGTGCAAGTACACCGATTGCGTCGACGTGTGCCCGGTGGACTGTTTTCGTGAGGGTCCGAACTTCCTCGTGATCGACCCGGACGAATGCATCGACTGTGCGGTCTGCATCCCCGAATGCCCCGCCAATGCGATCTACGCCGAAGAAGACGTGCCGCAGGACCAACTCAATTTCATCGCGCTGAATGCCGAACTCTCTCCGGAATTCGCCAGCATCAGCCGTGCCAAGAAGCCCCTGCCCGACGCCGACGACTGGAACGGCAAGCAGGACAAGCTGCAATACCTGGAAAAGTAATCCACGGGCGCCGGCCAGACCGGCGTTTTCGTGCGATGTCCCGATGACCGACGACTCCAAATACACGCGCCAGACCATCACCAGCGTCCACACCTGGGTGCCGGACAAACTGTTCTCCGTGCGCGTGACGCGGGACGAGGCCTTCACCTTCCTGCCGGGCCAGTTTGCCCGGGTCGGCCTGCCCGGCGCTGAAGACCCCCACGGTCCGCCCACCCTCTGGCGCGCTTACTCCATGGTGTCGGCCCCGCACGAGCCGGGACTGGAGTTCTATTCCATCGTCGTCCCCGAAGGCCTGTTCAGCCCGCGCATGGCGCGTCTGCAGCCCGGCGACGCGCTCTATGTCGAAAAGACGCCCTACGGCTTTCTGACGCTGGAACGCTTCGCGCCCGGCGGCGACCTGTGGCTGCTTGCCTCGGGCACGGGCCTGTCGGCCTACCTGTCCATTCTGCGCGACCCCGCCGTCTGGCGCGCGTACAACCGCATCATCCTGGTGCATGGTGTGCGCACCGCCGCCGAGCTCGCCTACCGCGACGAAATCGACGCCTGGCGCCGCGACCCGGCCCTGGCCGAACTGTTTGCCGCAGACCCGGGCAAGCTCATCTACCTGCCCATCGCCACGCGCGAAGCCATGCCCGGCATGCCGCAAGAGCGCATCACCACGCTGATCGCCGACGGCCGTCTGGAACAACTGGCTGGCCGCCCGCTGGACCCCGATACCGCCAAGGTCATGCTGTGCGGCAACCCCGCCATGCTGGCCGAGGCACGCAAATTGCTGGGTGATCGTGGGTTCAAGCCCGGACGCCGCGGCATTCCAGGCAACCTGGCGGTCGAAAACTACTGGTGATCGCCACTGCGTGGCGTAGTCCGTAAATCCTCCGTTTGGTATCACCGCAAGGCATTAACACGGCCCTAAACTGGTGCGTAACACATGACGGGTCGCTTTTTAGCAACAAAACAGGGCAGTTTGCCGGACATTCTTCAGGCTGATTGGAAATATCGTTACGCCCCGGAGCAATAATCGGGGCACACGCTCGACCCAGAAGGACTTCCCCGAAATGCTGTACCAATTGCACGAAATGCAGCGCGCTTTCCTGACTCCGTTCGCTGCATTCACGGATGCCGGTTCTCAGCTGTTCTCCAGCCCCTACAGCCCGCTCGCCTATACCCCGATTTCCCGCCAGATGGCCGCGGGGTACGAGCTGATGACCCGTATCGGCAAGGAATACCAGAAGCCTGCCTGGAATCTGCCCACCACCCAGATCGCCGGCAAGTCCGTCCGCGTGATCGAAGGCGTGGCCCTGGACAAGCCGTTCTGCCGCCTGGTGCACTTCCAGCGCGACGTGCGCCTGGCCGGTAAGAACGATCCCAAGGTGCTTTTGGTCGCCCCGCTCTCCGGGCACCACGCCACCCTGCTGCGCGACACCGTGCGCGCCCTGCTGCCCAACCACGATGTCTATGTGACCGACTGGGTCGACGCGCGCATGGTGCCGCTGGCGGCCGGTCCGTTCCATCTGAACGACTACGTGCGCTACGTGCAGGACTTCATCCGCCACCTGGGCCCGGACGTGCACGTCATTTCCGTCTGTCAGCCCACGGTGCCGGTGCTGGCCGCCGTGTCCCTGATGGCGTCCGCCAACGATCCCTGCCAGCCGCGCAGCATGGTGATGATGGGCGGCCCCATCGATCCGCGCCAGTCGCCCACGCAGGTCAATCGCCTGGCCACCACCAAACCCTATTCGTGGTTCGAGAACCAGGTGATCCACCCCGTGCCGCCCCGTTATCCGGGCGCCGGCCGCCGGGTCTATCCGGGGTTCCTGCAGCACGCGGGGTTCATGGCCATGAATCCGGACCGCCACATGAAGTCGCACTACGACTTCTATCTGGACCTGCTGCGTGGCGACGACAGCGACGCCGAAGCGCATCGCCGCTTCTACGACGAATACAACGCGGTGCTCGACATGCCGGCCGAGTTCTATCTGGACACGATCCGCATGGTGTTCCAGGACTTCGATTTGCCCAATGGCACCTGGGAAGTCGACGGCAAGCTGGTGCGTCCGGCCGACATCAAGGACGTCGCCCTGTTCACCATCGAAGGCGAACTGGACGACATTTCCGGCCAGGGCCAGACGCGCGCCGCGATCAAGCTGTGCAAGAACATTCCGGCCGACCGCAAGTCGCACTACACCGCGCCGAACTGCGGCCACTACGGCATTTTCTCGGGCCGCCGGTGGCGCGAAATGATCTGTCCTAAAATTGCCGAGTTCATCCGGCAATCGGCTTGACGACGGCCCCGCGCCGGCCGCCGGCAACCTGATCCGTACCTCCGGGGCCCGAGCGGCCCCTTTTCATTACTGGCTTTACATGTCCTGTCGCTCATTAGCCGACCGCGTTGACGCCTTGCTGCCTCAGACGCAATGCACCAAATGCGGTTACGACGGCTGCCGGCCCTACGCCGAGGCCATCGCCGAAGGCGCCGCGCCGATCAACCGCTGTCCGCCCGGCGGCGAAGACGGCGTCGCGCAGTTGTCCGCGCTGCTCGGCACGCCTCTCCTGCCGCTGGATCTGTCGCGCGGCGAACCCGGCCCGCTGCTGGTCGCGCGCATCGACGAATCGCATTGCATCGGCTGTACGCTGTGCATCCAGGCCTGTCCGGTCGACGCCATCGTCGGCGCGAACAAGCACATGCACACCGTGCTGGACGACTGGTGCACGGGTTGCGACCTGTGCGTGGCGCCCTGTCCGGTGGACTGCATCGAGATGGTGCCCGCCGGCCGCGCGTGGACCAGCGAAGACGCCGCGATCAGCCGCCAGCGCCATCGCAACCACCTGGCGCGCGCCGAACGCCTGGCGGCGGACAACGCGCGCCTGATGGCGCCGGAGATATCCGAAGCGCCCGCCCCCGCCGCGCCCGCTTCCGAGGACGCGCAAAAAGAAGACCGCAAGCGATCCGCCATCGAATCCGCGCTGGCCCGCGCGCGCGCCCGCCGCAATCCCACGCAGTCATGAACGCCGCCAAACGCCGAGAAATCTTTGCCCGCCTGCACGCGGCCAATCCCACGCCCACCACCGAACTGGAATACGACACGCCGTTCCAGCTGCTGATTGCCGTGCTGCTGTCGGCGCAGGCCACGGATAAATCGGTCAACATCGCCACGCGCAAGTTCTTCCCGCAGTACGGCACGCCCGAAACGCTGGCGGCGCTGGGCGAGGAAGGGTTGGCCGACTACATCAAAACCATAGGCCTCTTCCGCACGAAGGCGAAGAACGCGATCGCCACCTGCAAGATCCTGATCGAGCAGCATGGCGGCCAGGTGCCGCAGACGCGCGAGGCGCTTGAAGCCCTGCCTGGCGTTGGCCGCAAGACGGCCAACGTGGTGCTCAACACCGCGTTCGGGCAAGCCGCGATGGCGGTGGACACGCACATATTCCGTGTCTCGAATCGCACCGGCATCGCGCCCGGAAAAAACGTGCTGGAAGTCGAGCTGAAACTGATGAAGTTCGTGCCGCAGGAATATCTGCTGGACGCGCATCACTGGCTGATTCTGCACGGCCGCTACGTCTGTGTGGCGCGCAAACCGAAGTGCCCGCAATGCGGCATTTCCGATCTCTGCGAATTCAAGCAGAAAACCCCTGCATAAAGCATCCGGCGCGTGCACGCGTCTGCGGATTATGCGAGCGGAAAACCGGGTTTTCCCTCGCCTATTCCCGCGTGACATCTTGATGACGATCAACGCGTAATTGCTGCATCGCATTTCCATATTGGAAAGGCGTTCTCCCCATGCGCGCGCTGCATTGTCGGCGTGCCGACAATTACCCTTTCCGCAGTGCAAAACCTATGACAAACCCTCATGGAATTTTGATTGCGACGTCCGCATACTCGCCGGCAACTCATAAGAAAACTACGCACGAAAAGAGTTTTCGAACCCTGCGGGGGCCTGACGCAATGACGCCAGGCAGAGACCATATAAATACAACGCTGGTGCAGCGAACATGGATGACACAATCCTGGAGACAAAAGGCCTCACCAAGGAGTTCCGCGGCTTCGTCGCGGTCAACGGGGTCGATTTGCGTATCAAGCGGGGCGAGATTCATGCCTTGATCGGGCCGAACGGCGCGGGCAAGACCACATGCTTCAACCTGCTGACCAAATTCCTGGCGCCCACGTCGGGCAGCATCAAGTTCAATGGCATCGACATCACCCGCGAGCGCCCCGCGCAGATTGCACGGCGCGGCATCATCCGGTCGTTCCAGATCTCGGCGGTGTTCCCGCACCTGACCGTGCTCGAGAACGTGCGGATCGGCCTGCAGCGCAAGACCGGCCTGTCCTATCACTTCTGGCAAAGCGACAAGCGCCTGGCCGCCCTGAACGAGCCCGCGCGTGCGCTGCTCGAGCAGGTGGACCTGGGCGGCTTTGCCGACGAAACCACGGTCAACCTGCCGTACGGCCGCAAGCGCGCGCTCGAGATCGCCACCACGCTGGCGATGGAGCCCGAGCTGATGCTGCTGGACGAACCCACCCAGGGCATGGGCCACGAAGACGTGGACCGCGTCACGCAACTGATCAAGCGCGTGAGCGCCGGGCGCACCATCCTCATGGTGGAACACAACATGAACGTCGTGTCCTCCATCGCCAACACCATCACCGTGCTGGCGCGCGGTTCGGTGCTGGCCGAAGGTTCCTACGCCGAAGTCTCCCGCCATCCGGCCGTGATGCAGGCTTACATGGGCACGACCGACGGCGAACTTCAAGGAGCGCACGCATGAGCACCCCCGCACTCGAAATTTCGGGCCTCAACGCCTGGTACGGGGAATCGCATATCCTGCACGGCGTGGACATGCGCGTGGGACAGGGCGAGGTCGTCACGCTGCTGGGCCGCAACGGCGCCGGCCGCACTACGACGCTGCGCGCCATCCTGGGCCTGACCGGCTCGCGCAAGGGCTCGGTCCGCATCCATGGCACCGAAGCCATCGACCTGCCCACCTACAAGATCGCCCACCTGGGCGTCGGCTATTGCCCCGAGGAACGCGGCATCTTCGCCAGCCTGTCCTGCGAAGAAAACCTGCTCCTTCCACCGGTCGTCGGTTCGCTCGGCGGCGGCATGTCGCTGGCCGAGATCTACGACATGTTCCCCAACCTGCAGGAACGCCGCAATTCCCCCGGCACGCGCCTGTCGGGCGGCGAACAGCAGATGCTCGCCGTCGCGCGCATCCTGCGCACCGGCGCCAACCTGCTGCTGCTGGACGAAATCTCCGAAGGCCTCGCGCCCGTCATCGTGCAGGCGCTGGCCCGCATGATCACCGCGCTTAAACAGCGGGGCTACACCATCGTCATGGTGGAACAGAATTTCCGCTTCGCCGCGCCGCTGGCCGACCGCTTCTACGTCATGGAGCACGGCCAGATCGTCGAGCACTTCGAAGCCGCCGAACTTTCAGAAAAACAGGACACGCTCAACGAACTGCTGGGCGTCTAAAGCAACCTGTGTCATCCGCCGGAACCCCGGCAAACACCACACTGTAGGGAAGAGGAGTCATCCCATGAAGCTGCACACCATCACTGCTGCACTGGCCATGGCGGGCCTGGGATTCGCGGGGGCAACCGCCCACGCTCAAGGTATCTCCGACGATGTCATCCGCATCGGCTTCATCACCGACATGTCGGGCGTGTACTCCGACATCGACGGCAAGGCAGGCCTGGAAGCCGTGCGCATGGCTGTCGAGGACTTCGGCGGCACGGTCAACGGCAAGAAGATCGAAATCGTCTCGGCCGACCACCAGAACAAGGCCGACGTGGCCTCGGCACGCGCCCGCGAATGGTTCGACCAGCAGAAGGTCGACGTCATCATCGCCGGCACCAACTCGGCCACCAGCCTGGCCATGGCGGCGGTCGCCGCAGAAAAGAAGAAGCCCTTCATCGCGGTGGGCGCCGGCTCGTCCGACCTGACCAACGCGCAATGTTCGCCGTACACCGTCCACTACGCCTACGACACCGTGGCGCTGGCGCGCGGCACCGGCTCGGCGGTGGTGAAGGACGGCGGCAAGAGCTGGTTCTTCCTGACCGCCGACTACGCGTTCGGCCACGCGCTCGAGCGCGACACGATGGCGGTCGTCAAGGCCGCGGGCGGCGAAGTGAAGGGCCAGGTGCGCGCACCGCTGGGCGCTTCGGACTTCTCGTCGTTCCTGCTGCAGGCGCAATCGTCCAAGGCGCAGATCCTGGGCATGGCCAATGCCGGCGGCGACACCATCAACACGGTCAAGGCCGCCAACGAATTCGGCGTCACGCAGACCATGAAGCTGGCCGGCCTGCTGGTGTTCATCAACGACGTGCACTCGCTCGGCCTGGAAGCCACCAAGGGCATGTACCTGACCGACGGCTGGTACTGGGATCAATCCGACGCCTCGCGCGCCTGGTCCAAGAAGTTCGAGTCCAAGGTCGGCCGCAAGCCGTCCATGCTGCAGGCGGGCGACTATTCGTCGGCGATGTTCTACCTGAACGCCGTCAAGGCCACCGGCTCGGATAACGGCGACGACGTGATGAAGTGGATGAAGTCGAACAAGGTGAACGACTTCTTCGCCCAAGGCGGCGTCGTGCGCGAAGACGGCCGCATGGTCCACGACATGTATCTGATGCAAGTGAAGACCCCGGCCGAATCCAAGGGCCCGTGGGACTACTACAAGGTGGTGGCGACGCTGCCTGGCGACGAGGTCTACACCAAGTTGTCCGAGTCCACCTGCAAGCTGGTCAAGAAATAAACCAGCCCATGTGATCCTGGATGCGGTCCGGGCCGATGGCCCGGCCGCATTCCTCCTGACTAGCTCGCTTCTTTCCGTACCGCGCAGGACTTTCCCAAGATGACTGACATTTTCGGCATCCCCATACAGGCCTTGTTCGGCCAGCTGTTACTGGGCCTGGTCAACGGTTCCTTCTATGCAATGCTGTCGCTCGGACTTGCCGTCATCTTCGGGCTGCTGAACGTCATCAACTTCGCCCACGGCGCCCTCTACATGCTGGGCGCCTTCGTCGCATGGATGGGGCTTTCGTACTTTGGCTTGAACTACTGGATCATGCTGATCGTGGCGCCGCTGATCGTGGGGCTGTTCGGCATCATCATTGAAAAACTGCTGCTCAAGCATCTCTACAAGCTCGACCACCTGTACGGGCTGCTGCTCACCTTCGGGCTGACGCTGCTGATCGAGGGGCTGTTCCGCAGCTTCTACGGCGTGTCGGGCCAGCCCTATCCCACGCCCGATGCCCTGCGCGGCGCGACCAATCTGGGTTTCATGATCCTGCCGAACTATCGCGGCTGGGTCGTGGCGGCGTCGATCATCGTCTGCTTTGCTACGTGGTACGTCATTGAACGCACCCGTTTGGGCGCCCTGCTGCGCGCCGGCACCGAAAACCCGCGCCTCGTGGAATCCTTCGGCGTGAACGTGCCGCGCATGATCACGCTGACCTACGGCTTCGGCGTCGCGCTGGCGGGCTTTGCCGGCGTGCTGGCCGCGCCGGTGCTGCAGATTTCGCCGCTAATGGGCTCGAACCTCATCATCGTCGTGTTCGCGGTGGTCGTGATCGGGGGCATGGGGTCCATTTTCGGCGCCATCGTCACCGGACTGGGCCTGGGCGTCATCGAAGGCTTGACCAAGGTGTTCTGGCCTGAAGCTTCCAGCACGGTCGTCTTCATCATCATGGCCATTGTTCTGTTGATCCGCCCGGCCGGGCTGTTCGGAAAAGAAAAATGAATCGTCAATTCCTGGGCTATGCGGTCCTGGCCATCGTGGTGGCCTTGCTTCCCTTCGCCGGCGTGTATCCGATCTTCGCCATGAAGGTCATGTGCTACGCCCTCTTCGCGTGCGCCTTCAACCTGCTGCTGGGCTTCACGGGGCTGCTGTCCTTCGGCCACGCCGCGTTCCTGGGCAGCGCGGCCTACGCGGCCGGGCACAGCATGAAGGTCTGGGGCCTGCCGACCGAACTGGGGCTGCTGTTCGGCGTGGCCGTGGCGGCGCTGCTGGGGCTGGCCATGGGCGCGCTAGCCATCCGCCGCAGCGGCATCTATTTTTCGATGATCACGCTGGCGCTGTCGCAGATGGTGTTCTTCTTCTTCCTGCAGGCCAAGTTCACGGGCGGCGAGGACGGCCTGCAGAGCGTGCCGCGCGGCACCCTGCTGGGACTGATCGACCTGTCCAAGGACATCAACCTGTACTACCTGGTGATGGCCATCTTCATCATTGGCTACTTCATCATCTGGCGCACGGTGAACTCGCCATTCGGGCAGGTGCTGCAGGCGCTGCGCGAAAACGAGCCGCGCGCGATCTCGCTGGGCTACGACGTGGACCGCTTCAAGCTGGTGGCTTTCGTGCTGTCGGCCGCGCTGGCCGGCCTGGCGGGCGCCACCAAGACGCTGGTGTTCGTGTCGGCCACGCTGTCGGACGCCACCTGGCAGATGTCCGGGCTGGTGATCCTCATGACGCTGATCGGCGGCCTGGGCACGCTGACCGGCCCCGTGCTGGGCGCGTTCATCGTGGTGCTGCTGGAGAACAAGGTGGGCGACTTTGGCCAGATGATGGCCAACCTGACCGGCGTCGAATGGTTCCTGCGCCTGGGCGAATCGGTCACGATCGTCAGTGGCCTGATCTTTGTGATCTGCGTGCTGGCCTTCCGTCGCGGCATCGTGGGCGAACTGGGCGCCCTCTTCAACCGCCGCCGCACTGCCCGCGCATGATCTGAATCTTCGGTTGTTTGACCACGGGGCCGCGCATAGCGGCCCCGTTGCATTGGGGCGCGCGGCAGCGCCCCGTACAATGGCAGGCACCTCACTACACAGGTGCCGACCATGCGCATCACGCATCTCGTTCCCGGCCTCGGCGCACTCGCGCTGGCCGCCGCCCTGCTGTCCCCCGCCGCGGTCCACGCCGCGCCCGCCGCCCCAACATGCGAAGTCGACAGGCCCATCCGTTTCAGTGGTCTGAATTGGGAATCCAACCTGGTGCTTGCCGGCATCGAGCGCTTCGTGCTGGAACATGGCTACGGCTGCAAGACGTCTGTCGAGATCGGCGAGACCCTGCCCATGCTGGCCGCGCTGCAACGCGGCGACGTCGACGTCACACCCGAGGTCTGGCCCGGCCAGATCGAAGGCGCGTGGAAGAAGGCGCTGGCCAGCGGCAAGGTGCTGGGCGTGGGCCACGTCTATGACGCGGGCGAAGGCTGGTATGTGCCGCGCTACACCGTCGAACGCCACCCGGATCTCAAGTCCGCGGCCGATCTGGCGCGCTTCAAGGAAGTGTTTGCCGACCCCGAAGACCCGGGCCGGGGCCGCATCTATGGCTGCCCGGCGGGCTGGGCCTGCGGCACGCTGAACGACAACCTGCTGCGCGCCCTGAAACTGGACAAGGATTACTCCCTGTTTGCGCCTGGCTCGGGCGCCGCGCAAAAGGCCGCGATCGTGTCAGCCTACAAGCGCAAGCGCGATATCGTCTTCTACTACTGGACGCCCACGTCGCTGGTCGGCGCGCTGGATCTGGTCAAGCTGGAACTGCCGGCGTTCGACCAGGCCGCCTATACCTGCATGACCGACCCGAAATGCGCCGATCCCGTGGCCACGCAGTTCAAGCCCAACCCGGTGGTCACCGGCATGAACGCCGAGTTCGCCAAACAGGCGCCGCGCGTGACCGAGTTCCTGACCAAGCTGACGGTGCCGGACGACGCCATCGACGCCACGCTGGGCTGGCTGGAAAACGAAGGCAAGGAACCCGAGGACGCCGCGCGCTATTTCCTCAAGCAGTACCCGCCCGTCTGGCGGCAATGGATGCCCGCGGATGTCGCCGACCGCGTGCAGGCGGCGGTGGCCAAGGAATAACAGTCCCGCTCATGTATTCTGGCGATTCGGCGTCCCGGACCCGCTCCGCGCCCGATCGCCAACCCGATTCAAGCCAAGGAAAACAATCATGGATGCCTTGTTCTGGCACAACGGTCACTGGACCACTGAAAACCCAAAACTGCTCGGCCCTGCCGACCACGCCTTCTGGATGGCCAGCATGGTCTTCGACGGTGCGCGCGCCTTCCGCGGCCTGACGCCCGACCTGGACCTGCACTGCCAGCGCGTCGTGCGCTCGGCGGAAAAGATGCTGATGAAGCCGCAGATGGCCTGGGAAGAAATCCAGGACCTGTGCCTTCAGGCCGTGGCGCGCTTCCCGGAAGGGTCCGAGCTCTACATCAAGCCCATGTTCTTCTGCGCCGACGGCTTCCTGCTGCCCGACGCCGACAAGACCCAGTTCGTGCTGCACGTGTTCAAGGTGCCGATGCCGGGCGACCAGGGCTTTTCCGCCTGCTTCTCCAGCTTTGCGCGCTCGTGGCCCAACATGGCGCCCACCGACGCCAAGGCCTCGTGCCTGTACCCCAACGGCCAACGCGCCATCCGCGAAGCTGCCGAAAAGGGCTTTGACAACGCCATCATGCTGGACGGGGCAGGCAATCTTGCCGAGTTTGCCACCAGCAACCTGTGGCTGGCCAAGGACGGCGTCGTCTCCACACCGGTGGACAACGGCACCTTCCTGAACGGCATCACGCGCCGCCGCGTGCTGGCGCTGCTGAAGGCCGACGGCATCGAGGTGCAGGAACGCAGCCTGACCCGCGCCGACGTCGAAGCGGCCGACGAAGTGTTTTCGTCGGGCAACTACGGCAAGGTGGTGCACGTGAACCGCGTCGAGGACCGCCCGCTGGAATACGGCCCGATCGCACGCCGCGCGCATCAGCTGTACATGGCGTACGCGGAAAGCACCCGCCGCGGCTGATCGCCGCCGGCTCAATCCCCCCGCGGCGGCAGATGCAGCATCGCCACGTGGGGGGAATCTTCAAAGCGGGGATAGCGCTGCAGCACCGCCGGGTCGTGGCCCGGCACCACATGCTGGTCCGATTGCGCGGCCGCATGCAGTTTGGCGTAACCCGACAGCATCTGCACGGTGTTGTAGACGATGGGAAACGGCCGCCCCCGCTCCATGTTCTCGTAGTAGTGGCTGGCATCTGACGCCAGCACCACCCAGCCGCGCGCGGTGTGCACCCGCACCGATTGCAGCCCTTTTGTGTGGCCGCCGATCTTCAGCAGTTCGATACCCGGCAGCAGCGCCTCATCGCCGTCATGGAACACCACCCGGTCCTCGTACACGCGCCGGACCAGCGACACCACATCCTCCACCGCGTACGCGTGACGCAGCGGCTCGAAGCACATGCAGCGGCCCGTGGCGTAGTCCATCTCGTCGTCCTGCACGTGGAAGGTCGCCTCGGGCAGCAGGTCCAGGTTGCCGGCGTGGTCGTAGTGCAGATGCGTCAGCACCACGTGCTGCACATCCCCGGGCTGAACGCCCAGCGCCGCCAGCGCGCCGATCGGACAGTGGATGAGCTCGCGCTGGCGCCGGCGCGCCATGCCGGCGTTGAAGCCCGTGTCGACCAGCACCACGCGGCCCGCGCCGCGCACCAGCCACACGAAGAAATCCATGGGCATGTCGCCGTCGTGAGGATCACCGCCCAGGAAGTTGTCGCGGCGCTGGCGCGCCATGCTTGCGTAGCGGACGGCGTAGATCTCGTACTCGGGTAGCGCGCCTGGCGCCGCCACAGCGCTTGCCCCATTCATCGCCGCATTCATTTCAGACTCCAAGGTAGGCCTTCTGCACGAAGGGATCCGCCAGCAACTCGGCCCCTTTGCCGCTGCGCACCACCTCGCCATGCTCGAACGCGTAGGCCTGATGCGCCAGGCGCAGCGCCAGCCGCGCGTTCTGTTCCACCAGCACGATGGCGATGCCGCTGTCGCGATTGATGCGCTGGATGGCGCCCGCGATCTCGGCCACGATCTTGGGCGCAATGCCCAACGACGGTTCGTCCAGCATCAGCAGACGGGGTTGCGCCATCATCGCACGACCGATGGCCACCATCTGCTGTTCGCCACCCGATAGCGAGCCCGCAAGCTGCGCGCGCCGCTCCTGCACCCGCGGAAAGAGCGCATAGATCTCGTCCAACCGCGCCCGCACGCCGGCACGCGACCCCACCGCATGCGCGCCCGCCAGCAGATTGTCCAGCACGGTCATCCGGCCGAACAGGCGCCGCCCTTCC
>DMTA01000135.1 GCA_003454835.1 Achromobacter sp.
TCGGGCTGACCATAGATTTTTCATGGATTCGCGAGCCGGTTTTACGCCGCGCGGCGCTTGGCGGGGACGGGCTGGGCGTCGCACAGCGACGGCGGCAGCCCTTCCAAAACGGCTTGTGCGTTAAGCGATTGGATCGGCACGCGGGCGTCCCGCGGGATCCGGCCTTCGGCCTGCAGCAACTGATAGCGCAGGCAGCAAACACGCAGGAACGAGGTGAAGTTGGCGGCCTCGCCGCGGTACTCGACCAGTTCGTCGTACAGGCGTTCGATCAGTTGCGTGACCCGCATGCCGTCGCGCCCGGCGATCTCTTCCAGCACCTGCCAGAACAGGTGTTCGAGCCGAAGGCTGGTCGCCACGCCATGCAGGCGCAAGGATCGGGTTTCGCAGGCATAGGAATGCTCGGTGGCGCGGATGAAGATTTCACACATGGACGGCTCCTGGGCATCGGCGACACGCTGCCGGGACCGGCGCGCCTGCGAACGACTGTACGACGATTGCCGCGCCGGCCGCAATACGGCCCCCCAACTCGATGACGAGTTGTACCTTCCCGCCCTGATTGATGTACATCATGGTTTTAGCCGCGCAAGCGGCCGAGCATAGTGAAACTGATCAGACTTCGGAGGTAGTGATGAACAAGACCATGAAGGCAGCAGTAGCACGCGCGTTTGGCCAACCGCTGGTAATCGAAGAGGTCGCCGTGCCGCGCCCCGGTCCCGGTGAACTCCTGGTAAAGATCGAAGCCTGCGGCGTCTGTCACACGGACCTGCACGCGGTCGAGGGCGACTGGCCCGTCAAACCAAATCCCCCATTCATTCCCGGCCACGAGGGCGTGGGATACGTCGTGGCTGCAGGCGCCGGCGTCACGCACGTCAAGGAAGGCGATCGCGTCGGCATCCCGTGGCTCTACTCTGCTTGCGGACACTGCGAGCACTGCCTGGGCGGCTGGGAAACCTTGTGCGAATCGCAGCAGAACACGGGCTACTCCGTCAACGGCGGCTTCGCCGAATACGCACTGGCGGCAGCCGATTACGTGGGCCTGCTCCCCAAGAACGTCGGCTTTGTCGATGTGGCCCCGGTACTGTGCGCGGGCGTCACCGTGTACAAGGGCCTGAAAATGACGGACACCCGGCCTGGCAACTGGGTGGTCATATCGGGCATCGGCGGCTTGGGCCACATGGCGGTGCAATACGCGAAGGCAATGGGCCTGAACGTAGCCGCGGTGGACATCGACGACGCCAAGCTGGACTTCGCGCGGCGCCTGGGCGCGGAAGTCACCGTCAACGCCCTGACCACGGATCCGGCCGCGTACCTGAAACGCGAGATCGGGGGCGCGCACGGCGCGCTGATCACCGCGGTGTCGCCCAAGGCCTTTGAGCAGGCGTTGGGCATGGTGCGCCGGGGCGGCACGATTTCGTTGAACGGACTGCCGCCGGGCGACTTTCCGCTGTCGATCTTCGACATGGTGCTTAACGGCGTGACTGTACGTGGGTCGATCGTCGGCTCCCGGCTGGATCTGCAGGAGTCGCTGCAGTTTGCCGAAGAAGGCAAGGTGCATGCCACCGTCGCCACCGAAAGCCTGGACAACATCAATAGCGTGTTCGACCGCATGAAGCAGGGTCAGATCGAAGGGCGCATCGTGCTCGACTTCGCCTGACCTCGCCACGCGCCACCAGGGCGCCCGCTGCGGCACGTGCCGCGGCGGGCGCTTTTTCATGGCGGCGGCTCGGTACAATCCGGCCTACCCTGATCCCATCGAGGCCGCATGTCCCCTCCTCCCACTGAGCGTCGCAGCAAGCCTGCCACCAGCCGCGCGCCTCGGCGGGGGTCCGGCCGGGTGACCATTGCCGACGTCGCGCGCGTGGCAGGCATGTCGATGCACACCGTGTCACGGGTGCTGAACGCCCCCGAGAATGTGCCCGAGCGCACGGTCAAGCTGATCCACGACGCGATCGCCCAGACGGGCTATGTCCAGGATCTGGTCGCCGGGGGCCTGGCCAGCGGCCGCAGCCGCCTGGTGGCGGTGACGGTGCCCACGCTGGGCAGCCCGGTGTTTCTTGAGGCGCTGCAAGCCCTTAGCCTGCATCTGAGCCGCCACGGCTATCAGATGATGCTGACCGAAAGCGGCTACGACCCCGCGCAGGAAGCGTCCGCGCTGCAGGCGATCCTGGGCCGCAGGCCCGACGGCGTGGTCATGATGCGCACGGTGCTTACCCCGACGGGCCGCACGCTGCTGCGCGCGGCCCGCATTCCCGTCGTGGAGGCCTGGGATTTGAGCGACGATCCCGTCGACATGCTGATCGGTTTTTCGCACGAAGCCGCCGGTGGCTGCGTGGCGCAGTTCCTGGCCGAGACGGGACGCAGGCGGCCTGCGGCCGTCATCGGCGACGATCCGCGCGCTGGACGCCGGTTGCAGGGCTTTACGGCGGCCGCGCGCGAGTTGGGCTTGATTGGCCCCGAGTCGGATACGCCACACGTGTTGATTCCTGCGCCCGCCACCATGGGCGCGGGCCGCAGCGGCCTGGCCGAATTGCTGACGCGGCAACCAGAGGCCGATGCCGTGGTGTGCAGCACCGACATGATTGCCATGGGCGTGCTGCTGGAAGCCGCGGCGCTGGGCAGGCGGGTGCCGGAGGATTTGGCCGTCGTCGGATTCGGCGATCAGGCTTTCGCCGCAGCCACTACCCCGACGCTGACGACCGTGCGCATCGACGGCTCGCAGATCGGCGAACAGGCGGCGCGCGCCATCATCGATCGCCTGGACGGACAGGGCAATGAGGGGTTGCGGGTCGACGTCGGGTTCACTTTGATGCGGCGTCAGAGCGCCTGACGCGCCACCGTTTCCGCCGCGCTCCCCCCAAGATCTACGCGAAAGCGCCACGTGCCCTCGGGAATCTCCCTATCGGCAAATATTAGCGCTAATATTTGCCGATACTCACACCAAGATCAGGAGACAACATGCTTGACCAAGCCCGCGGCGTGTACATCGTTGCGCAGACGCCCTTTCAGGAAAACGGCACTATCGACCTGGAAAGCGTGGACTCGCTGACCGACTTCTATTTTTCGCACGGCGCCAACGGGCTGACCGTGCTGGGCGTTGCCGGCGAGTCCAACAAACTCACGCCTGCGGAGTCGCTGGCCGTCGCATCCCGATTCATCGCGCGGGCCAAGGACAAACCGGTCGTGGTGGGCGTGAGCAACAGCAGCGTGGCGCAGATGGCCGAGCTGACCGCACAGGTGATGGACGCGGGCGCCGCAGGCGTCATGATCGCGCCGCCGGGCGGGTTGCGTACCGAGCAGGAGGTGTTGTCCTACTTCGAGGCCGTGTTTGACCGGATCGGCAACGTGCCGACGGTGCTGCAGGACTTTCCGTTTTCGACGGGCACCTGGATGTCGGTGCCGGTGATCGGCCAGTTGATCGAGCGGCATCCGCAGATCCAGGCGGTCAAGGAAGAGGACCTGCCCAGCATCACCAAGATCACCAGGCTGCGCGCCCTGCCCGGCCGCCGCGTCGCCATTCTGACGGGCAACAACGCGATGTTCCTGCCGCTGGAAATGGGTCGCGGCATTGACGGGCCGATGGCCGGGTTCTCGCATCCCGAGATGCTGTCTCAGGTGTATGCGCTGTACACGGCGGGCCGTGTCGATGAAGCCCACGCCGTGTTCGATCGCTACCTGCCGTTGCTGAGCTACGAGAACCAGAGCCAGTGGGGCGTCGCCGTTCGCAAGGAGATCATGAAGCGTCGTGGCGCGATCAAGCATGCGGGCATGCGCCGGCCGGGTCCGAAGCTGGACGCGACCGACCACGCCGAAATCGATCTGCTGCTTGAACGCCTGAAGCGCACGCTGGCCGAGGCGGCTTGACCGAATTTCCTGAACGCCGTTTCCGCGGCGTTTCGGGATGCACTGCAGTACCGAACATCAAAAACCATAAGCAAGGAGACAACATGTTCAAGAGCACCAAGCAGGGCATTGCCTACGCGTGCGCGGGTCTGGTCGCGCTGGCGGCATCGGCGGGCGCAAGCGCGGCGGATAACTGGCCGACCAAACCCATCCGCATGGTCATTCCGTTCTCGGCGGGCGGCAATACCGACGTCGTGGCCCGGCTGATTGCGCCGCACATCGAGAAAGCGGTGGGTCAGCCCGTCGTGGTGGAAAACCGTCCGGGCGCGGCGGGCAACATCGCCGCGGACTTCGTGGCGCGCGCCGATGCCGACGGCTACACGCTGCTGATGGGCACGGTGGGAACGCAGGCCATCAACTACGCCATCTATAAGGACATCCGGTTCAAGCCGGCGGATTTTGCCCCGATCACGCTGGTCGCATCTGTTCCCAATGTGCTCGCGGTGACGGCCAGCCTGCCGGTGAAGTCGGTGAAGGAACTGATCGAGTACGGCAAGAAGAATCCGGGCAAGTTGAGCTTTGCCTCCAGCGGCGCGGGCAGCTCGATCCATCTGTCCGGCGAAATGTTCAAGAGCCGCACGGGTGTCGACATGGTGCACGTGCCGTACAAAGGCAGCGCCGCGGCCGTGACGGATCTGGTGGGCGGTCAGGTGCATCTGATGTTCGACAACCTGCCGACCTCGCTGCCCTTCATCAAGAACGGCACGCTGCGCGCACTGGCGGTGACCAGCGCCGAACGCAGCACCAATCTGCCCGACGTGCCCACCATGGCCGAGGCAGGTGTGCCCAATTTCGAGGCGGGCTCGTGGTTTGGCGTGCTGGCCCCCGCAGGCACGCCGGCGCCCATCGTGAACCGTATCGATCAGGCCATCGAGAAGGCCATGGCCGACCCCGATATGCAGAAGCGCGTGATCGAGCTGGGCGCGGTGCCCACCGTCAAGGGTCCGGCGGAATTCAATGCCTTCATCGGCACCGAGATCGAGAAATGGAAAGCCGTGGTGCAAGCCGCCGGCGCTTCCGCCAACTGACGCGACCAACGAGCCGGCCATGCCTGACGACGACATCAAAGCCTCTTTGCGCGCCGCCTTTCAGGGGCGCGTGCTGGACGACGCCGACACGCTGGCGCCGCACCTGACCGACTACCGCAAACGGTGGACGGGCCGCACCCTGGCGCTTGTGCAGCCCGACAGCACCGAGGACGTGGCCAGGCTGGTGAATTGGTGCCGCGAGCGCCGGGTCGCCATCTATCCGCAAGGGGGCAATACAGGCTTGGTCGGCGGCAGCGTGCCGGACAGCGGCGGGCACAGCATCGTGCTGTCGCTGGCCCGCATGAACGCCATCCTGGACGTAGACCGCTACAACAACACGTTGACCGCGCAAGCGGGCGCCGTGCTGGCGAACGTGCAGGAGGCTGCCGCCCACGCCGACCGGCTGTTTCCGTTGAGCCTGGGCGCGGAAGGAAGCTGCACGCTGGGCGGCAACCTGGCCACCAACGCCGGCGGCATCCAGGTGCTGCGCTATGGCAACGCGCGCGACCTGTGCCTGGGCCTGGAAGTGGTGACGCCCGACGGGCAGATCTGGAACGGACTGCGTGGACTTCGCAAGGACAACACCGGGTACGACCTGAAGCAACTGTTCATCGGCGCGGAGGGCACGCTGGGCATCATCACGGCGGCCACCGTCAAGCTGTATCCGCGCCCCGCCGCGCAGATGACGGCCTTCGCCGCCGTGCCGGATCCGCATAGCGCCGTGCAACTGCTGTCCCTGGCGCAGTCGTATCTGTCGGCCAGCCTGACGGCCTTCGAACTGATCAGTGGTCCGTCGGTTGAGCTGGTGCTGCAACACACGCCCGGCGCGCGCAGTCCGGTGCCTGCCAAGGCGCCGTATTACGTGCTGTTGGAATCCAGCGACGCCGAAAGCGCGGCCCATGCCACCGAGCGATTCGAGGCGTTGATGGAGGCGGCGTTCGAGGCGGGCATCGTCACCGATGCGGCCATTGCGTCGACCCTCGCGCAGTCGGCATCGTTCTGGCAGATCCGGCATCATCTGCCAGAAGCGCAGTCCATCGACGGCGAGAACATCAAGCACGACATTTCGCTGCCGATCTCGCGCATCGGCGAATTCATCGACGCCGCGCAGACGGCCGTGCATGGCGTTTTGCCCAACGCCCGCATCTTCGTGTTTGGTCATGTGGGCGACGGCAACCTGCACTACAACGTGTCGACGCCGCCGGGCGCGGACGCATCGGCCTACCAGGCCATGCGCAATTCGGAGAAGGCGGTTTCGGGCGCGGTGTACGACGTGGTGGCGCGCATGAACGGGTCGATCTCCGCCGAGCACGGCGTGGGACAGCTGCGGGTGGGTTCCATTGGCCGGTACAAGCCGGCCAACGAGATGGCGATGATGACGAGCATCAAGCGCCTGTTCGATCCGCTTGGGTTGTTCAACCCGGGGCGGGTGATCGCCGCGAATTGAGCGTCGCGCGCGCAGTGGGGCTCACCGACGTGGCAGTGGGCCCCTGCCGGGCGCGCGGGAGGCTGGCTGCAGGCGCTGCGATCAGTGCGTGATCTTGGTGCCGAGCACAGCCAGGAACTGCGCCATCCATGCCGGATGCGCGGGCCAGGCGGGCGCCGACACCAGATTGCCATCCGTATAGGCCTGGTCGACAGCAATCTCGGCGTAGGTGCCGCCTGCCAGTCGGACTTCGGGCGCGCAGGCGGGATACGCCGAGCAGGTGCGGCCCTTCAACACGCCGGCGGCGGCCAGGATCTGCGCGCCGTGGCACACGGCGGCGATAGGCTTGTTGGCCTTGTCGAAATGCCGCACGATCTCCAGCACCTTTTCGTTCAGGCGCAGGTATTCGGGCGCGCGTCCGCCGGGGATCACCAGGCCGTCGTAGGACGAGGGCTCGACGCGATCGAAGTCGTAGTTCAGCGTGAAATTGTGGCCGCGCTTTTCGGTGTAGGTCTGCGCGCCTTCGAAATCATGGATCGACGTGGCCACCGTGTCGCCGGCCTTTTTGTCCGGGCAGACCGCATGCACCGTGTGTCCGACGGACAGCAGCGTCTGGAACGGCACCATGGTTTCGTAGTCTTCGGCATAGTCACCGACCAGCATCAACAGTCGTTTGCTCATGATTGTCTCCGTGGGATAAGGATGGCGTCCGGTTGCGTGCCCGCGGATCGGGCTCCGGTTCTTGATGTTCTTGTCCCATTGTGCCCGCGGCGCCGGGGGGCGAGGTGGTAGCGGGATACCACGGCGACACCATCTCGATACCATCCCCCTGCCACCGGAATACCCCTTATTCCAGGGCCACCGTCACCGGCTTCGCGCCCAGCAGGTCCACCAGCACCTTCGGATCGATGCCCACCAGATAGCCGCGCCGTCCGCCGTTGATATAGACGACCGGATATTCCAGCACGTCGGCTTCCACCCACACCGGCATCTTCTTGCGCGTGCCAAACGGCGACGTGCCGCCCACCTGATAGCCGGAGTGGCGCTGCGCGACCTCGGGCTTGCAGGGTTCGACCTTTTTCAGGCCGGCCTGGCGCGCGAGATTCTTGGTGGAGACTTCGCGGTCGCCGTGCATGACCACGATCAGCGGCTTGGCCGATTCATCTTCCATCACCAGTGTCTTGACGACGGCGTGCGGATCCAGGCCAAGCTGGCGCGCGGCTTCGCCAGCGCCGCCGTGATCGACGTAGTCATACGTGTGTTCGGAATAGGCCACCTTGTGCTGCTTGAGAAACTGGGTGGCGGGCGTCTCGGAAACGTGGCGGGCTTTGCTCATTTTTGTGCCGGTGGGTGGGAAGATCGCGGCGGTCAGCCGCGTGGATGATGGGCCGCGTGCAGCGCCTTCAAGCGTTCGCGCGCCACATGGGTGTAGATCTGCGTGGTGGAAATGTCCGCGTGGCCCAGCAGCATCTGCACCACGCGCAGGTCNNGTGGCGAAGGCGTGGCGCAGCACATGCGGCGACAGGGGCGCATTTACGCCGGCAAGCACGGCGTACTTCTTGACCAGTTGCCAGAACGCCTGCCGCGACATCGCCTCGGCGCGGCTGGTGATGAAGAGCGCGTCGC
Source organism: Achromobacter sp. (assembly GCA_003454835.1). GTDB lineage: Bacteria > Pseudomonadota > Gammaproteobacteria > Burkholderiales > Burkholderiaceae_B > Achromobacter. Next base: position 7,981 of record DMTA01000135.1, read on the forward strand.
TCACGCGGCCTGCCGCCAATTCGGGGCGGGCCGTGCCGAGGTATTGCGAGATCCAGTGCGCGGCTTCGGCGCCCAGCGGCACGAGGCGGTCCTTGCCGCCCTTGCCCAGCA
>DMTA01000368.1 GCA_003454835.1 Achromobacter sp.
TCCGTGGCTGCCGCGGCGCTGGCCGGGCTGGCGGTGCTGGCCAAAGGGTTGATCGGCCTGGTGTTGCCGGGGGCGATCCTGCTGCTCTGGCTGGTCTGGGAGCGGCGCTGGCGCGGACTGGCGGCGCTGGTGTGGCCGCCGGCGCTGCTCGTGTTCATGGCAGTGGCGGCGCCGTGGTTCGTGCTGATGCAGTTGCGGTTTCCCGGCTTTTACGACTATTTCTTCATTTATCAGCATTTCCAGCGCTTCGCCGCCAGCGGCTTCAATAACGCCCAGCCGTTCTGGTTCTACCTGCCGGTGCTTGCCGGGCTGAGCCTGCCATGGTCGCTGTGGGGCGGCGGCATCCTGCGCCGCGCCTTCTGGGCCGAGGGGCCGGAGCGCAGTCTGCGGCGCATGGCGGCGGTCTGGTTTGCCGTGGTGGTGGTGTTCTTTTCGTTGCCGCATTCCAAGCTGATTGGCTATGTGCTGCCGGCGCTGGCGCCGCTCGCTTTTCTGCTGGCCGAGGTTATTCGGGCGGCGTGGCGCGGCGACACCGGCGGGATGACGCCGCGTCTGGTGCGCATCAGCGCCGCCGTCGCAGCCGGAATCTGCGTCATCGCCGTGGGCATTGCGGCGTTCAATGGCCGGGGCAGCGCCTCGCCGCTGGCAAAGGTGGTGCGGCAGGAGGCTCGGCCAGACGACACGTTTGTCTCGTTGCACGCCTATCCCTTCGACCTGGCGTTATACGCACGCGCGCCACGGCCGACGTGGGTGGTGGACGACTGGCTCAATCCGGAAGTGCCGGTGCGCGACAACTGGCGCAAGGAACTGTACGACGCCGCGAAGTTCGATCCGGTCACCGGCGCGCAGGTGCTGGTCAGCGCCGCCCAGTTCAATGCCCGCCTGTGCGCGGCGCCGGATGGCGCGCGGTTCTGGGTGTGGGGCGGTCATGGCGACGGCGCGGTCTACATGCCGCTGCAAGGGGTGAAACCCGCTGCCACCAGTGCCCGGCATGCAATGTGGCTGTTGCAGGCGGACGCAGCGCTCAGGAAGCGGCTTTGTGCCGGAACGCCCACAGCCGGCTAGCGACGAACGTCACGAACGCCAGGCCGATGAGTATCAGCGCCAGCAGCGTGTCGTACGGCACGTCGGTGGCGCGCAACAGCCACGCGTAGGCCGTTTCATTGATCAAAAAACCGATCGCTGAAATGAAAAGGAAACGACGGGCCGCTACGGTCCAGGGTATGGGCGAATGTCGGAACGTAAGCCGGTAATGGCCGCTGAAGGACACCACGAAGGCAATCATCCAGCCGATCAGGTTGGCCACCAGCGGCGGTGCGCCGAACGCTTCGACGCATCCCACGGCAACGGCCCAATGCGTCGCCGCGGCGGCGCAACCGACGGCGATAAAAAGACTGATTTGCCGGATGAGGGCGCGCATGAGGGATGTAATGGACGGAAAGACGGAGAGGCGGCGATGAGCAAACGCGTCGTGGTGTGCGGTGACGATTTTGGCATGAATGCCGACGTCGACGAAGGCATGATTGCACTGGCCGGCATGCGGCGCGTCAGCGCGGTCAGTTGCCTGACGTTGGGACCCGCCTTCGCGGCCAATGCGCCGCGCCTCGCCGCATTGGATGTGGACATCGGCCTGCACCTGAATCTGTCGGAAACGCTCAAGCCAGGCGCCGAACCGGTGCCAGCACTGGGCGCGCTGATCCTCAAAGCCTACGCGGGCCTGCTCGATGCGGCGTGGATCGACGCGCAGATCGCCCGGCAGTTCGACGCGTTCGAAGCCGCGCTCGGCCGCGCGCCGGATTATGTCGACGGGCATCAGCACGTGCATCAACTGCCCGGCATTCGCCAGCGCGTCCTGGCGCTGCTCGCCCAGCGTTATGGGACGCAGGCGGGCGTGCAGGCCCCCTGGCTGCGCCAGACGGCGCCCGGCATGCTGTGCGGCATGCCGCTGAAGGAATCGCTGAAGGCGCGCGTAATCGGCGCGTTGGGGGCGGCGGCGCTCGCGCGCGAGGCCCGTTCAAGCGGCTTGCGGACCAACAGGCGGCTGCTGGGCGTGTATGCATTCGAAGGCGGCAAGCGCCGTTACGCACAGTTCTTGCAGACCTGGCTGTTCAACGCGCGCGAAGGCGACCTCATCATGTGCCATCCGGCGTCGGGCAGCGGGCAGGACAATGCCATGGACCGCCAGCGGCGCGCCGAATTCGACGTGCTGGCTGATCCGAAGCTGGGCGAATGGCTGCGCGCCAACGGCGTCAGCATCACGCGCCTGGCGTTGACGCGGGCCGATCCCGTGTTGCCCGTGCGGGCGCGCGCTAACCCTGCGTAAGGCTTTCCAGCAGCCAGGCGCCAGCCGGCCCCAGTGCGCGGCGCGTGGACCAGACCGCGTCGACATGGATGTGGCGCGGCCAGCCCGGCACCTTCAGTTCCACGAGCTGGTCGCGTCCGAAGCGCTGAATCATCCAGCGCGGCAGCTCGGTCCAGCCAAAGCCCAGGCTGGCCATTTCCAGCAGCATCAGGTAGCCGGGCGCCGACCACGTCGAATGGGCGGGCGTGGCCTCCTTGTCGTCCAGCTCATATGTGCTCAGGCGCAGTTCGCGTTCGGTCTTCAGGTGATCGGACGTGACCGACGGAAGACTGGCCAGCGGATGCGATCGCCCCACGCACAGGACGATTTCGGAGCGTTCGGCCAGGCACGCGTGCGCCACGTCCGGCGGATAGCTGTCCTGCGCCGCCATCAGCCCCACGTGCGCGCGGCCCTGCTGCACCAGCGCCACCACGTCCTCGTATTCCGCAATCAGGCATTCAAAGCGCAGCGCGGGGTAGCGCGCGTCGATCTGGCTCAGCATGGCCTCGAACGTACGCGACTGGAACGTATCCGACAACACGACGGTGAGCCGGGGCTCCAGGCCCTCGGATAACTGGCTGGCGCTGCGGTTCAAGCGGTCATTGGCGGCAAGCACCTGCAAGGCCTGTCCCAGCAGCACCTTGCCTGCGGCGGTCAGGGACGGCTGGCGCTGGCTGCGGTCGAACAGCGCAACGTTCAGGTCCACCTCGAGATTGGCGATGGTCTCGCTGATGGTGGACTGGCTTTTGCCGAGCTTGCGCGCCGCAGCCGAGAACGAACCTTCGGAGGCGACCTGGGCGAATGCGGCGAGGGATTCGAGAGAGTGGCGCATGAGTAAGCCGGTGACTGATATATCGGGTTTTCCGATGGATATTATCTTTTTCGTACCGGAAATGTCGCGGACAATGCGATCACTCTTCAGCAATCGATCGCAGGTGGGTCATGACCCAAGCCAAGAAAACCCTCAAAGAACGTTTCATCCACGCCTTTCTGTTCGAAATCATCGCCATCGGGCTGTGTGCCCCCGTGGCAGCGTGGGCCATGGGCAAGTCACTCTTCGAAATGGGCGTGCTGACCGCAGTCATCGCCTGGATTGCGCTGGTCTGGAACATGATCTACAACGCCGGATTCGACCGCGTCGAAAACCGCTTCGGCTGGACCCGCACCTTCCGCATCCGCGCGCTGCATGCGTTCGGCTTCGAGTTCGGCCTGATCCTGATCGTTATCCCGCTGGCGGCCTGGTGGCTCAATATCAGCCTGTGGGAAGCCTTCGTGCTGGACATCGCGCTGGTGCTGTTCTATCTGCCCTACGCATTCTTCTACAACCTGGCGTACGACCGCAGCCGTCCCCGCGTGATCGCGTGGCTGTCCCGCCGTAACGGCGCCGCCGCCGCCGGCGTCTGACCCCTCATCAACCCTTCTTGCGCTGGTATGCCTGGCTGGCGTCCTGCATGAAGGTTCTGACAGCGGTTTCGTACTGCGTGCCGCTGCGGAAGGCGCCCGAATGCGAGGCGCCTTCTATTTTCACCAGCCGCTTCAGGTCCGGCGCCACGTTGCGGGCAGCGGCAAAAAGTTCGTCGCTCATGGTGTGCGGCACCACGCGGTCCGCGGTGCCGTGCATGAACAGCATGGGCGTATGCAGCTGGGCCAGCTTGTCGACCGACGCGAACGGTTGCGTGACCAGCAGACTGGCGCCGGGCACATTGCCCCAGCGCAGCGTGGCGAGCATTGCGCCGATGCTGGTGAAGCTGGATTCCACAATCAGGCCGGCGAAGTCCGGCTGCTCGGGGCGTGAGGCCAGGTCGATGGCAATCGCGCCGCCCAGGCTGTGCCCGTACACAAAGCGGCGCGCCGGATCGGGCTGCAGGCGCGCCAGTTCCTTCAGGCCCGCCATGGCGTCCTCTAGCGCGCTGTCTTCAGAGGGCAGACGCGGCGTGGATGCACCGAAGCCACGGTAATCGATCGCCAGTATGGAATACCCCATGCGGCTCCAGCCGTCGATGCGGAATGCGCTGCCATTCAGGTTCCAGCGCGCGCCGTGCAGATACAGCACGGTGGGGGCGCCTTTTTTGGGGCTGGCTAGATACCATGCGCGGATCTTGTCGCCGTTGTCGAGCGCCAGGTCGTACACCTGCGTTCCGGCGGCAGGGTCCCGCCACCAGGATTGCGGCTCGGACTGCGGCGAAAAAATGGTCTGGCGCTGCCAGGAATCCAGCTGGGTGCAGCCGACCACGCCGGCGGCGGCAAGCACGGCGGCGACAAACAGTCGGCGGGCGGAGAGTCGGGGCAGGGCGGGCATGTATGGTCTGACCCGGCAAGTCGGGCTGGGTTCCGGCATCAGCATACTCCGGCGCGGTCGCCGGAAGTTTGTCCCGATGTCTGCCGGTCCGGGCGCGGCCCGCCATCAGGCGGTGCCGGGATGGACCTCGCGCGTCAACGCCAGCCACGCCTGTGCGGCATACGACAGATAACCGCCACGGCGCCACACCAGGACCATCTCCCAGTCCGTCCCCGAATCGCGCAAAGGCACGCGAGCCACGCTCGCGTGCAGTTCCTCGTTGGCCTTCATGCGCGGAAGAAACGCCACGCCCAGCCCCGCCGCCACCAGCGCCACGATGAAGTCGATCTGACCGCTGCGCGCGGCGATGGTCGGGACGAACCCCGCCCGTTGGCACGCGTCGTGGATGATGCGGTTCAGGGCAAACCCTGTTTCGAACAGCACGAAGGGCGAGTCGCGCAGGTCGTATAGCCCCACCGACTTGGCGCGGGCCTGCGGGTGGTCGGCGGGTATCAATGCCACCAGCGGTTCGCGCGCGACTGGCTGCCATTCGAAGAGGTCCGGCACGGGCTTGAGCGACCCCGCCAGTTCGATTTCGCCGGCCATCACCATCTCTTCGAGCCGGCGGCTGCCGTGTTCGACCAGGCTGATCTCGATGCGGGGATAGCGGCTGCGAAAGCGCGCGAACATCGGCGCAAACAGCGAACTGCTGCCCAGCGGCGGCAGGCCCAGGCGCAGCACGCCCCGTTTCAGGCCCTTCAGGTCATCGAGCTCGGTCTTCAGGTCGTCGCGTTCGGCCAGCATGTTTACAGCACGCCGGTACACGATCTCGCCGGCCGCCGTCAGCCGCAGCGGCTGCGCTTGCCGGTCCAGCAAGGGCATGCCCAGCTCGTCTTCCAGCTGCCGCACGGCTTTGCTGATCGTGGGCTGGGTCGCGTGGACCACCTTGGCCGCCTGAGAGAAACCGCCTTGCCGGACCACCTCGACCAGCGCGCGCAGCGTGCGTAGTTCCATCGCTATGCCAATTCGGAATAAAGAGGATTCATCGAATTCATTTTATCTATGCCAGAGCAAGGCGTAAAACGAGGGCTTGCCGCTGGATTTTCGCCTCATGCCCCGTCTTCGCCATTCCGTCCTTATCCGCAGCGCGCTGCGCCGCAGCCGTCTGCTGCAGATTGCATTGATCGTCATTTTTTCCCTGCTGGGCCAGGCGGTGGCGCAGGCCTCGGGCCTGCCGGTGCCGGGCGGCGTCATCGGGATGGCGCTGGTGCTGCTGCTTCTGGCGACCCGGCGGCTGCGCGTGCGCAACGTGCAGCGCGGCGCCAGCTGGCTACTGGGTGAAATGCTGCTCTTCTTCGTGCCGGCGGTCATGTCGCTTCTGGACCACCGCGAGTTTCTGGGCGTGCTTGGCGTGAAGCTGCTGGCCGTGATCCTGCTGGGCACGGCGCTTGTCATGGCCGGCACGGCGCTGACGATCGACCTTTGCTATCGCTGGATGAACCGCCGTGCAGCCTGAATTCAACCTGCTGTTCTGGCCGGCCGCCACCGTTGCCGCATATGTCTGCGCGCGCCTGTTCTACCGCCGCTTTGCCTATTGGTGGACATCCACTTTGGTCGTCGCGCCCGCGTTGCTGCTGACGCTCGCCATCCTGATGCACACCGGGTACCGCGATTACATGTCGGGTTCCCACTGGCTGATGGCCATGCTGGGCCCCGTCATCGTGGCGTTCGCGCTGCCGCTTTACGAGCAGCGGGCGCTGATCCGGCGGTACTGGCCGGTGCTGGCCGCAGGCGTGACCGTGGGCAGCGGCATCGCGGGCGTCAGCGCGTGGTTGCTGGGCAGCATGCTGGATTTACCGCCCGACCTGCGGCTCAGTCTGCTGCCGCGCTCGGTCGCCACGCCGTTCGCCGTTGCGGTGTCTTCCCATGTGGGGGGCGTTCCCGACCTGACGGCGGTCTTTGTCATCGTCACAGGCGTGTTCGGCGCGGCCATCGGCCAGCTCATGTGCCGCTGGCTGCCGCTGCGCTCGGCCCTGGCACGCGGCGCGCTGTTCGGCATGGGGGCGCATGGGGCGGGCACGGCCAAGGCCCGCGAAATGGCCGCGGAAGAGGGCGCGGTCGCGGGCCTGGTGATGGTGATGGCGGGCCTGTTCAACGTGCTGGTCACGCCGGCCGTCGTGGTGGGACTGCTGGCCTGAACGGCCGTTCAGTGCAGCAGTTCGAGCGCGACCGGATACAGCGACGCCACGAGCAGCAGCGCCATGCCCACATTGAAGGCGCGGATCGCAGCGGGCCGGTGCAGGACGCGGCGCAGGGCGGTGCCGAACGTCACCCAGATGCCGATGCTTGGCAGATTGACGATGCCGCAGACCAGCGTCGCGATCACCAGGTTCGCGAAAAATCCGTTTTGCGGCGTGTAGGTCGCCACGACGCCAACCGCCATCACCCAGGCCTTGGGATTGACCCACTGGAAGGCCGCGGCCTGCAGAAAAGTGAACGGCTTTCCGCGCGCTTCACCCTCGTCCAGCGGACCCGAGTTGGCGATTTTCCAGGCGAGGTAAAGCAGATAGGCCGCGCCGGCGTACTTCAGGACGGTATAGAGAACAGGCGTCTGCTGGAAGACCGACCCGAGTCCGACGCCGACCAGAAAGATCATCAGCGTGAAGCCCAGGTTCACGCCCAGCAGGTGCGGCACGCTGCGCCGGAATCCGAAGTTCAGGCCCGACGACGCGAGCATCACGTTGTTGGGGCCGGGCGTGATCGAGCTGACCAGCGCAAACAGCGCCAGCGGACCCAGAAGGGAAAGCGAGGCCAGCGGGACGTCGGCCCAATTGGCGGGAAACAGGTTCATGTCGGGGTCCTTACGATGGCGCGGCGTCCGCCGGCAATAACGGCGATCACGGCGGCGGCAAACACGAACGTCGTCGCCTCCACGGTTTCGCCAAACAGCAAAGCAGCGGCCACGACGGTAAGGAAGGGTTGCAGCAATTGCACTTGTCCCACCCGGGCAATTCCGCCGGCGGCCAGGCCGCGATACCAGGCGAAAAACCCCAGGAACATTGAGCCGAAAGCCAGGTAGGCGCAGGCGGCAACCACGTCGGAACTGGGCCAATGGGGCTGCTGCGCCGCCATCCAGCCGACGGGCAGGGCAACCACCGGTGCGCTGATGGTCAGCGCCCAACATATTGTGCGCCAACCGCCCAGCGTGCGCGAGGCCCGTGCACCCTCGGCGTACCCCATTCCGCCCAGCACAACGGCCACCAGCAGCCACAGATAGCCGGCCGTCAGCGTGCCTTCGCCCTGGCGCAGCGCATAGGCGGTGACCAGCGCGGCGCCGGCGACCGCCCAGCCCCA
>DMTA01000098.1 GCA_003454835.1 Achromobacter sp.
TGGCCGCCGCCCGCGCCAATGGGCTGGAGCCCGCGTTGCTGGACCGCCTGACGCTGTCCGACAAGACGCTGGCGCACATGGCCGAAGGCCTGCGCCAGATCGCCGCCCTGCCTGATCCGATCGGCAGCATCACCGCCACCACCGTCCGGCCCAACGGCATGCGCGTCGCCCAGATGCGCGTGCCGCTCGGAGTGATCGGCATCATTTATGAATCGCGCCCCAACGTCACCATCGACGCCGCAGCCTTGTGCCTGAAGTCCGGCAACGCCGCCATCCTGCGCGGCGGCAGCGAAGCCCTGCACTCGAACGTGGCGCTCGGCCGCATCGTGCAAACGGGCCTGGCCGCCGCCGGTCTGCCGCAGGATGCGGTGCAGGTTGTCGCCACCGCCGACCGCGCGGCCGTGGGCGCCCTCATCACCATGACCGAACACATCGATGTCATCGTGCCGCGCGGCGGCAAGGGCCTTATCGCCCGGCTGTCCCAAGAGGCCCGCGTGCCGCTCATCAAGCACCTGGACGGCAACTGCCACATCTACATCGACGCCGCGGCGGATCCGGACAAGGCCCACGCCATCGCCCTGAACGCCAAGACCTATCGCTACGGCATCTGCGGCGCCATGGAGACGCTGCTGATCGACGCCGTGGCCGCCGTGTCCATCTTGCCCAGCCTGGCCGCCGCCTTCGCCGAACACGGGGTGGAACTGCGCGGCTGCCCGCGCACGCTGGCGCTGCTGCCCCACGCCACGCCCGCCACCGAAGAAGACTGGGCCACCGAATACCTGGCGCCCATCCTGGCCGTGCGCATCGTCGACACGCTGGACGACGCCATCGAACACATCGCGCGCTACGGCTCGGGTCACACCGACGCGATCGTCACGCAGGATCTGTCGGCGGCCCAGCGCTTCCAGCGCGAAGTCGACTCCAGCTCTGTTTACGTCAACCTACCGACCTGCTTTGCGGACGGTTTCGAATACGGGCTGGGCGCCGAGATCGGCATTTCGACCAATCGCCTGCATGCGCGCGGCCCCGTGGGCCTGGAAGGCCTGACCACCCTCAAATGGGTACTGAACGGCGAGGGCCAGACCCGCGGCTGACAGGCCCCGGCGTGCCCGCATGCGTACTGACGCGGCCCTGAACACGGGGCCGTGCCAAGCCCTCTACAATAGGGCCAGCTTTTTTGCCCGAATTTGTCCATCCCACGCGGCCCGGCCGCGCATCGTTGAGATCCCCATGCATTCACCCGTCATGGCCATGGCCTTCAGCCTTTTCGTGCTCTGTTTCATCACCTGCACGATCAGCGGCATCGTGCTGTTCTTCGTCAAGACCAAGCAGGTCAACGCCGCGCTCAAGCACCCGTACCTGCAGCATCGGCCGTTCAAGCAGTTTCCGCTGGCAATCCAGGCCGCGATCATGCTGGATTATTTCTTCCGCCTGATGTTTCCGGGCACGCGCTTCTGGCTGGTCGGCAACGCCAACGACCTGCTGTCCCACGTCGAACCCAAGAAGATCCCGCTTGCCCTGAAATGGCCGATCGTCGGCTTCTGGGGCTCGTGCTGGCTGGGCCTGATTGCCATGATCGTGTTGTGGATCATGCTGTTCCTGGGAGCCTGAACGCATGCAGATCAGATTCGAAGACTATCCCGGCAGCGTCGACGCGGCGCGCTTCCTGATCGCTGCGCGCCAGACTGGCGTCGCCGGCCCGCGCCTGCCCGCCGAGTGCCGTCCGCAATCCCTGGGCCAGGCATTTGCCGTGCAGCAGCGCACGGCCGAACTGCTGAGCGAGACGCGCCAAGACCGCATCGCCGCCTGGAAAAGCGCGCTGCCGTCTCCTGAAAAAACCGTCGTGGCGCCCATCTACGGATCCGGCACCGCTGACGCCGCGGCCGGCCCCGTCGCCGCCAGCAGCGACATCGTGCGCATTGAGCCCGAGATCGCATTTGAGCTTGCCCGCGACCTGCCGCCGCGCGACACGCCGTACACCGAAGCCGAGATCGACGCCGCGGTGGGCGGCGCCCGCCTGGCGCTGGAAGTCCTGGGCTGTCGCTACGCGTCCCCGGAACATGCCAGCCTGCCCGAACTGCTGGCGGACCACATGTTCAATCAGGGACTGGTGCTAGGCCCACGCATTTCGTCGCCCGATGCGGCGCCGGGCTGCATGACCATCACGCTGAAGGTCGACGGCCTCGAAGTCGAGCAGCACGCCGGCATCCACCCCAACGACCGCCCCAAGGCCGGACTCTATTGGCTGGCCAATTTCCTGCGCGAGCAAGGTTTGGGTCTGACGGCCGGCCAGCACGTCATCACAGGATCGTACGCGGGCTTCCTAGACGTCCCCGCGAATAAGGACGTCGAACTGACGTACGGCGATCTGGGCGTGCTGAAGGTGCGCTTCGGCGGTTGAACACGCACGCCGGTGGATGAGGCGGGGCCAGCCCTGGCGCGACCCACGATCCACTGCGACGGTCGCGGGTCACAGCTACCGGCCAAAAGCAAAGCCACGGTCACCGACCACCGCCCCCCCGGCCCGCCGCCCTTGACGCTGTTATCGAAGCGCCGGCTCCGCGATGCTTACCGCCTCGCCCCCCGCCTCGATGATTTCACCGGCCGCGAGGCACAGGTCCTCTCGGAACCGCCCCGCCACCACCTGCACACCCACGGGACTGGGCCCCGCGCTGCTCATGGCGTTGCCCATCGCCACGGACAGTCCGGGCAGGCCCATGAACGGCAACCCAATCTGGGTCATCTGCGCACGCCAGACCCGCGCGTATGCCGCGTCGCCCTGCAGGTCGAGGTTGTCGGGGAACGGCAATTCGGCCGACACCGGCAGCAACAGCACCGGGTACTCGGCAAAGAACACCTCCCAGAGCCGCGTAAGCGTGGCGCGGCGCGTCAGCACCGCCGAGAAGCCCGTCAGATCTGCGCTGGCTGCCTTGTCGCGCTGCCCGGCCAGCGCCACCAGCGCACCGCGGTCGCCCTCTTTTTCCGCTGCCGCCAGCATGGCGTCGTAGCCATCGGCCATCCACATGCGGATCTGCAGGTCGGCGGCCTCCTGCATTGGCGGTATCGCTTCCAGCGTATCGACCGTCCAGCCCGCCTCGCTCAACCGCCGCGCCGCTTCCTGCAATGCCTTCACGATGGCCGGATCGGTGTCCATGCCATCGGGATTCAAACACAGCGCGGCACGCTTCGGCGCATCTGGCCCGGTCAGCGGCGCGGGCACCCACCACGGATCGCGCGGAT
>DMTA01000134.1 GCA_003454835.1 Achromobacter sp.
CGCGGCGATGATTGGCAACCGCGCAGCGCTTCGGCTCACGAATCCCGTCTGGGCGTCGTGGGTGGTGGCCGGGGGCGTCAGGGCCGCTGAACCTTGCGGGGCGGCCCGCAGACTGCGCCGCCACCCCGCATCCGTCCCATATAAACGTAAGCCCGTGACGAATCAGGCGATTTTCCTGTTTATCTGGTAAAATCAATGGTTTTCATGGCTTCGCGTCATGGCTTTTTGCCGGAAGCACTGGTTTCTTTAAGTGCGCTTTACCGCAAAAAGCACGTCGGCTGCATGTGTGCCGATCGGGCGCACGGCCTTGTGCTGGCGTGTGGCCGGGCGCTGTTTGCAGCAATCTCCTTGGCGCGTGCCGCTTTCCGCGGAAGGCGCATGGGCGCCAAAGTACCCAGCCAAGTCCGGCTAAAGTCGGATCCGGCCCGGGTCGGGAAATCAGGGCGGCGCGAGCCAAAAATTAGGTCGCAATAGAGGGCACTGCCCAGCATTGCTCCTTACGTGTAGTAGGGAAGCGGCTGGGCTCTGTGCAATATCGGTGGGCTGGGCGTGCAGCCCATTTTTTTTGAGTATATGGCTGATTTATTCGCATTGACCGAAGAGGCTCTGGCCGGCATGGACGTCGAACTTGTAGACGTCGAGCGTGCCGCCCTGGGCCTTTTGCGCGTCACGATCGATCGGGTCGGCGGTGTGCGCATCGAAGACTGCGAGCAGGTGTCCCGCCAATTGTCGCGGGTCTTTGAGGTCGAGAACATCGACTACAAGCGCCTCGAAGTGGGTTCGCCGGGCGTTGACCGCCCGCTGCGCACCGAGGCCGAGTTCCGCCGTTTCGCAGGCGAGCGCATCGAAATCAAGCTGCGCGAGGCATTGGACGGCCGTAAGGTCTTCTCGGGCACGTTGACCGTGCCGGAAGACGAGGCCGCAGCCGACGCAGCTGCTGGAATGCACAAGACCGTGTTCGGTCTCGAATTTGAGGCAAAAAAGAACGAAGTCCAGGTGTTGAATTTCACGGTCGAAGATATCGAGCGTGCAAAACTGGATCCCGTTCTGGATTTCAAGGGCAAAAAGCGATGAGTCGCGAAATTCTTCTGTTGGTCGATGCCTTGGCGCGTGAAAAAAACGTCACGCGTGACGTCGTGTTCGGCGCTCTCGAAAGTGCGCTGGCCTCGGCCATGAAAAAGCGCTTCAAGGATGATGCGGACATTCGTGTTTCCATCGATAGGGAAACGGGAGACCACGAAGGCTTCCGCCGCTGGCTGGTCGTGCCCGACGAGGCCGGTCTGCAAGAACCCGACAAGCAGGAAATGCTGTCGGATGCCGAGGAAATCGTCCCCGGCATCAAGGAAGGCGAGTACATCGAAGAACCCCTCGAACCCATCGAGTTCGGGCGTATCGGCGCCCAGGCGGCCAAGCAGGCCATTCTGCAAAAGATCCGCGACGCCGAGCGCGAACAGGTGCTGAACGACTTCCTGGACCGTGGCGAAACCATCGTGTCCGGAACGATCAAGCGCATGGACAAGGGCGATGCCATTGTCGAGACCGGCAAGATCGAAGCGCGCCTGCCGCGCTCCGAAATGATCCCCAAGGAAAACCTGCGGGTCGCCGACCGCGTCCGCGCCTTCGTGTTGCGTGTTGACCACGCCGCGCGTGGCCAGCAAGTGATCCTGTCGCGCACCTCGCCCGAGTTCATCCGCCAGCTGTTCGAGAACGAAGTGCCCGAAATCGAGCAGGGCCTGCTCGAGATCAAGGCCGCCGCCCGGGATGCCGGCGTGCGTGCCAAGATCGCCGTCGTGGCATACGATAAGCGTATCGATCCCATCGGAACGTGTGTGGGCATGCGCGGTTCGCGCGTGACCGCAGTGCGCAACGAACTCGGCGGCGAGCAGGTCGACATCGTGCTGTGGTCCGAAGACCCCGCGCAGTTCGTCATCGGCGCGCTGGCGCCGGCCAACGTCGAATCCATCGTTGTGGATGAAGACAAGCATGCGATGGACGTCGTGGTGGACGAGGAAAACCTGCCGAAGGCCATCGGCGCCAAGGGCCAGAACGTGCGCCTGGCGTCCGAACTGACCGGCTGGCAGATCAACATCATGACGCCGGAAGAAAGCCTGAACCGCCAGGAAGTCGAGCGCTCGGGTCTGCGCACCACGTTCATGAGCAAGCTGGACGTCGACGAGGAAGTCGCTGACATCCTGATCGACGAAGGATTTACCGGTATCGAGGAAATCGCCTACGTTCCCATGCAGGAACTGCTGGAAATCGAGGCGTTTGACGAAGACACCATCAACGAGTTGCGCGCCCGTGCCCGCAATGCGCTGTTGACCGAGGCAATTGCCCAGGAAGAGCGCCTTGAAACCGCACAGGATTTGCTTGAACTCGAAGGCATGACGCCGGAACTGGCCGCCAAGCTGGCCGAGCGTCAAGTGCATACGCGTGATGATCTGGCCGAATTGGCAACGGACGAACTGGCGGAAATCGCCGGTCTGACCGAACAGGAAGCCAGCGATCTCATCATGCGTGCCCGCGCCCATTGGTTCGACGAAGAATAACCAAAAGGACACGGGTCTGCGGTGGAGAATGCTGCCGCTTCATCCACCGCAAGTTCACGTTGTTTGTAATAGCTGCCTATAGGGAAGAGAGAGCCTAATGTCGAGTAATACCGTCGCCCAGTTCGCTACCGAGCTGAAAATGCCTGCCAACGTGCTGCTGGATCAGCTGCGTTCGGCCGGCGTTGACCTCAAATCGGTTGACGACTCCGTCACCGACAGCGACAAGGCGAAATTGCTCGAATCGCTGCGTCGCGCACACGGCGCAACCGAAGGCAAGAAGATCACGCTGACGCGCCGCCAGACTTCCGAGATCCGGCAAGCCGACGCCACCGGGCGCTCGCGCACGATCCAGGTCGAAGTGCGCAAGAAGCGCGTCTTCGTCAAGCGCGACCCGTCCGAACTCGCAGCCGAACAGGCCGCCTCGGCCCGTCCCGAAGAAGAAGTTGCGGAGCAAGCCGCTCCGCAGGTTTCCGCACCGGCTGCTCCCGCAGCTCCTGCGGCGCCTGTCGCCGCAGAAGTTCGCGAAACGGCGCCTGTAGAGGCCGAAGCTCCCGCCCAGGCCGAAGCGCCGCAGCAGGAGCCCGTCGCTGCCGAAGCCGCCGCCCCGGCAGAAGCGCCC
>DMTA01000503.1 GCA_003454835.1 Achromobacter sp.
TCGGCATCGATCAGCAGCACGCGCTTGCCGACGCCGCCCTGGATGAAGGCAAAATTTGCAGACAGGAAGGACTTGCCCACGCCCGCCACCGGACCGGTGAACATGACCATGTTGTTGGCGGACTGGCGCAGCGAGGCCTGCAGCACGTTCCGGAAGGAACGCAGACTTTCGATCGGTGGCGAGTTGCCCTGACTCTGCGCCAGCAGCGCCGGCACGGTGGCGTTCTTGCGCCGGCTGCGGCGCCACAGCTTGTCCTGCACGTCGCTATACGGAATGGCGGCCAGCACCGGCAGACCGGTATGGCGTTCGACGTCTTCCGGCTCGGACAGGCCGCCGAACAGGGCGTTGCGCACGAATGCGCACAGCATGGCGAAGATCAGGCCGGCCGCGGTCGCCACGCCGATGATGATCGCGCCCTTCGGACGCACGGGCTTGTCAGGCTGCACGGCGGCATCCAGGATGCGCACGTTGCCCACCTTGCCGGCGCGAATCAGCTTGAGCTGCTGCGTGTTGTTCAAGAGCGCCGTGTACAGCTCGGTGTTGACGCGCACGTCGCGCACCAGGCGCACCACATCCTGCTCCAGATCCGGCAGCTGCCTGATGTTGTTGCCCAGGCGGTTGACGTCGCCCGTCAGCGATGCGATCTGACGGTCGATGCCCACGATGCTCGGGTGCGTCGGCGCAAAGCGCGTGATCAGTTCCTGGCGCTTCTGGCGCAGTTCCATCACGCGGGTCTGCGCATCGACCGACTGCCCCAGGATCAACTTCGCTTCTTCGCTCAGGTCGATCGTGCCGCGCTTGTTGCGCAACGCGTTGTACTTCGTTTCCGCGGCGTCAAGCTCAGCCTTCAGTTGCGGCAACTGCTGCTCCAGGAACACCAGGGACTTCTCGGCCTGCGCGGACTTGCGGTTCACGTTCTGCTGCACGTACTCCTGGCCGATCTGGTTCAGCACCGCCGTGGTCAGCGCCGGATCGTTGCCCTCCAGCGTGACGCCGATCACGCCCGAGGTGCGGCCGCGCTCGAAGATGCCCATGCGCGCCTGCACGTTTTCGATGGCCGCCAGGCGCGAGCTGCGCGACACCGTGAACTCGGTGCCGGGCCGGCCGGACAACGCGTCGACGTGCACGTCCATGGCGCCGCCGCCCGGCAGCAGGAAACGTTCAGGCTTGCCCACCGTGCCGGTGAAGGTTGCGCCCGTCAGCTTGTCGCTGAGCGTGTAGCGACCCTCGCCCAGCGTCGTCAGCCGGAACGGCTTGCCCAGCCATTCGTTGGGCACGTCCAGTTGCGAGATCGCAATCGACTCGCCGCCCCACGCATAGCCCCCGCGCGGCAAGCTGGACGGATACGGCAGGCTTTCGTAACGCTGCGCCAGCCACTCGCCCACGACAGGGAAGTAGCGCGGCTTGGCGTGGATGTAGAGCAGGAACTTGTCGACGGCCGGACCGACGACCATGCGCGAGCGCAGCACTTCCATTTCGCCCGACGTTTCCGCCTTGGTGTCGAACATCGACGAGACATCGCCCAGCAGGCTGCGCGCCTGGCCGTTCGGAAGCTCCTCCTCCACTTGCACGATGATGTCAGCCGAATAGACCGACGGCGTCACCATCACATAGGCCAGCGCGCCAAGAAACGCGAACAGAGTGATCGCAAGGATCATCCAGCGGTTGGAAAAAATGGCGTCCACGTGGGACGACAACGGTGTTTCCTGCTGACGGGCCGGTACTGATGGCTCGAACGATTCGATAGGCAACGACATGCAGCTCTCCAGGAGAGGGCGCCGCCGCGGTTGCGGCGCCCCCAAAGGCAGGGTTTTGAGGCGGACTAATCGATGGACCTGACGGTCTGTACGGTTTGCGCGCTCGGGAAGAGGTTGCTGATGAAGCGGTTCCACCGCACCAGACCAGCCGAATCCACGAACACGACATCCTTGGGTTGCAATTCAAACTTGGCGCCTACCGCCAGCGCCTGCGGCGATGCGGCGTTCAGGTGATACACCAAAGGCTTTGCCTCCTCCGTGGCGCGCACGACGAAAATCTGCGAGGTGTCTGCGGTGGTCTGGTTGGGCCCGCCTGCGAGACCCAATGCCTCGGTCAGCGACAACCGTCCATCGCGCATGACGGAAGCGCCCGGAATGAACACTTCACCCATCACGAACACCTTGCTATCGTCGCGCGGCGTGACTCTCACAATGTCCCCTGCCCTGAGCATGACCTGGTTCAGATCCTGGCCGCGCTCAATCAGCGCGGGAAGGTTCACGCGAGTACGCCGGCCATCGCGGATCACGTAAACCGCACTGCGGTCTCCGGTCGGCAGGATGCCTCCGGCCCTGTTGAGCGCTTCCAACAGGGTCATGGGCACATCATTGATCGCTACCGTACCCGGCGTGGTCACCTCGCCATCGACGAAGATGCGCTTGCTGCGGAATCCCAGTACGCGTACGGTGATCTGCGGGTCCTGTATGTACTTGCCCGAACTATTGACTATGAGATTGCGCGCCTGAAGTTCAGTCAACCCCGCCACTTTCAGCAGTCCCGTATACGGAAACTGGATATATCCAGTGGATGAGACCGTATAGCCCGGAATGCCCGAGGCGGTATCCCCAATAGCTAATTCCGTTGCCCCAGATCCGATGGCGTAGGTTTGCGTCGGAAGCACGAGCTCGGGGTGATCCCACACGACGATGGAGAGGATGTCTCCCGGCCCGATGAGGTAGGGCGCCGGTTTGCCGACGAGGTGGCCGATGCCTTCGTTGTCGAGCAGTGCCTCACGCGCGCGCTGTTCTTCAAGCACGAGCGCCGGCGTGATCTGTTTGATGTCGGCCTTGGAGTTCGGGTCCAGCGGATCCGCGAGTTGGTTGGCGTTGAACGTCATGCCGGGTGATAAGGCGCAAGCGCCCAGCGAGGACACGAGCGCGATAGCGGCTATGGCTCGGCTCATCGTTCCGAAAAATGTAGTCATGGCGAATCCACTGTGAATGACTTCGTTGCCTGGAAAGGAGCCCGATGCGTAACGGGTTGCGACATTCCACACGCTTTTCCTAAGCCCGCACATTCGACGGATGCCCTAAGCCTTCTCCTACACCGTTTGGAGGTTTCGGGTGAGTTGCGCACTCAATAAGATTTTGTCGGTAGCCACATGCTTTGCGGCACTGCACAGTTTTTGCTTGGCGCAAGGCGCTCCCACCCGAACAGGAGTGCGCGATGGACCCGTCCCAAACGGACACGTCGGCAAGGTTTAGCGGGGCAAGCTATCTGTATCGCTTGCTCGACGCCGCGATCGTCATCACCTGCGGCCTGACTGCCACCGGCTTGAAGTTCTCGGAAGATGCTTTCACAGATCCTCCGCAGATTCATTTGTTCCTGATCTATCTGTGCGGCCTGGGCGCGATCGCGCTCTTTCCCGCCTTCCGCCTGTATGTGTCGTGGCGCGGACGCCTGCTCACCGATCTGGTGGTGCGCAGCCTTGCTGCGTGGGCCACCGTGTTCGCGTTGGGCATCTTCGTCAGTTTTCTCATGCACCAGACCGGCGCGATATCCCGCTTATGGGCTGCAACCTGGTTCGGCATGACGGCGCTGGCGCTGGCCGGTGTGCGCATCGCCGTCTATGCGGCGTTGGGCGCGGCGCGCGATCGCGGCATGGACAAGAAGCGGGTGCTGCTCGTGGGCTTTGGCGCGCTGGGCCACGACATGTGGCGACGCGTGGAAAAGTACCGCGAGGCCGGCTATCAGATATCGGGGATCTACGCCGAACCGCACGAGATCCTGCCGCCGCAGGTCCGCCGTCTGCATGATCTCGATAACCTGACCGACTTCGTGCGCGAGAACAAGGTGCGCGAGATCTGGATCGTGCTGCCGATGGAGGCCGGCCAGGAGCTGCGTGAGGTGCTCTATCACCTGCGCAACGACCTGGTGGACATCCGCTGGATTCCGGACGTGATGTCGATCCAGTTGCTGGGGCACCGCATTGGCGAGTTCCTGGGACTGCCCGCGATCCAGCTCAACAGCCTGCCCGCCGCCGGCGTGCGCGGCTGGGCCAAGGAAGCCTTCGACCGCACCTTCGCGCTGTGCGCGCTGATCGGGCTGGCGCCCGTGATGCTGACGGTGGCCATGCTGATCAAGCTGACCTCGCGCGGCCCGGTCTTCTTCACGCAGCCGCGGCTGGGCGTGGACGGCAAGGTGTTCCACGTCTACAAGTTCCGCACCATGACCGTGCATCAGGAACAAGGCGTGGTCACCCAGGCCACGCGCAACGACAACCGCGTCACGCGCATCGGCGGCTTCCTGCGCCGCACCAGTTTGGATGAGCTGCCGCAATTCCTGAATGTGCTGATGGGCGACATGTCGGTGGTGGGCCCGCGCCCGCACGCGCTGGAGCACAACGAAATGTACAAGGACCTGGTGCAGCGCTACATGATGCGCCACCGCGTCAAGCCCGGCATCACCGGCTGGGCGCAGGTCAACGGCCTTCGCGGCCAGACAGACACGCTGCGCAAGATGAGCGACCGCGTTGAACACGACATCTACTACATCCAGCACTGGACGTTCAGGATGGACCTGCTGATCATCGCGCGCACCGCGATATCGGGATGGACGGGCCGCAATGTCTACTGAACCGTTGGGATGGCCTGTGCGCGAAGCGCCGGCGCCGCGTGGCGGCATGCTCGCCCGCTCGGACTTCCGCCAGGCGGTTGAGATGCTGCCCCTGGTGTCGATCGACCTGCTGCTGCGCGACGGCGCCGGCAACTACCTGACCGGGTTGCGGGCCAATCCCCCCGCCCAGGGCGCGTGGTTCGTGCCCGGCGGCCGGATCCGAAAGAACGAATCGCTGCGCCGCGCGCTGCGCCGCATTGTCAATGACGAGCTGGGCCTGTCGCTGCCCGATCTCGTGTGGACGCCGCGCGGCGTGTACGAGCACTTCTATGGCACCAATTTCGCGGGTGAGGCGGGACGCTCCACCCACTACGTCGTCCTCGCGTACGAGGCCGAGCTTTCTCTGGATACCGCAAGCCTTCCCCTGTCCCAGCACAGCGGCTACCGCTGGCTGCCAAGGGAAGTGATCGCCGCCGATCCCGGCGTGCACCCGTACACCCAGGCCTACTTCAAGGAGTGAGAGCCATGACCAACCCCCGTCCTCCGTACCGGGCAGTGATTCTTTGCGGCGGTTCAGGCTCGCGCCTGTGGCCGCTGTCGCGCGAACTGTTGCCGA
Source organism: Achromobacter sp. (assembly GCA_003454835.1). GTDB lineage: Bacteria > Pseudomonadota > Gammaproteobacteria > Burkholderiales > Burkholderiaceae_B > Achromobacter. The sequence continues at coordinate 5,207 of DMTA01000503.1, forward strand.
AGCAGTTCATCCGTTTGACCGATGACCGCAGCCTGCTGCAGAACACCCTGCGGCGGCTGGAGTCGGCGGGCGCGCAGGCGCGGCCCATCCTCGTCTGCAACGAGGCGCATCGCTACATCGCGGCGGAGCAGGCTGACGAGCTGGGCATCAAGGACGTCGAGGTCATCCTGGAGCCCTTTGCACGCAACACCGCGCCGGCCATCGCCGCTGCCACGCTGCGGGCGATGCAGGATGGCGAGGATCCCATCATGCTCATCATGCCGTCGGACCACGTGCTGGAAGACGGCGAAGTGCTCAGCGCGGCGTTTGCCCAGGCGTACGACGCGGCGCGCCAGGGCGCGCTGGTGACGTTTGGCATCAAACCCACCGCGCCGCTCAGCGGCTACGGCTACATCCAGGCGGACGAGCCCGGCGCCATGGCCCCCGCGCGCCGTGTGCGCCGCTTCGTGGAAAAGCCGTCGCCCGAGGTCGCCCAGCGTTTCATCGACGACGGAGGCTACTACTGGAACAGCGGCATGTTCGCCTTCCAGGCGTCGGTCTTCCTGGCCGAGCTGGGCCGGCTGGCACCCAAGATCCTCGCGCAGGCGCAGACCGCCGTGGCGACAGGGCACGGCGACAACGGCCTCTTCCATCTGGACGGCCCGGCGTTCGAGGCATGCCCCAGCGATTCGATGGACTACGCCATCATGGAACGCACCGACAGCGCGGTGGTCATCCCGCTGGCCGCCTCGTGGAGCGACGTCGGCGCGTGGGACGCGGTGTGGGGCATCGCCCAGAAGTCGGTGGAAGGCAACTCCACCACGGGCGACGTCATGGTGGAGGACTCGCGCAATTGCCTCATCCATTCGACCAGCCGGCTGGTTGCCTCGGTGGGCCTGGACGACATCGTCGTCATTGAAACGGCCGACGCCGTCCTGGTGGCGCACAAGTCGCGCTCGCAGGACGTCAAGCGTCTGGTCGAGGTCTTCAAGACCCAGCACCGCAGCGAACTGAACCACCACCGCGAAGTACAGCGGCCGTGGGGCTCGTACGACTCGGTCGGCCAGGGTCCGCGTTACCAGGTCAAGCGCATCACCGTGAAGCCGGGTGCGCGTTTGTCGTCGCAGATGCACCATCACCGCGCCGAGCACTGGATCGTGGTGTCGGGCACCGCGCGCATCTACAACGGCGACAAGCAGTACCTGCTGACCGAGAACCAGTCGACCTACATCCCGCTGGGCGAGATCCACAGCCTGGAGAACCCGGGGAAGATTCCGCTGGAAATCATCGAGGTGCAGTCGGGCGCCTATTTGGGCGAAGACGACATCGTGCGCTTCCAGGACATCTACGGCCGTGTCTGAGCGGGTTTCAGTTCCCTTTTGGCGCCCGGGCATGGCCAAGATCTGCCTGCCCGTGGCGGCCTTCTTTTTCATCGTTCTGATCACGGTGGGCAACCTGCCCGGGCTGGCGGCGGACATGTCCGATGCCTTTGGCGACAAGCGGCTGCACCTGGCCGCCTACGCCTTCCTGACTGGGCTGATCTATGTATCGGTCAACCGGCGCCCGGCGCTGGTGGCCATGCTGGCGGTTACCGCATTGGGAGTGGTAGACGAATCAATCCAGTCCCTTTTTCCCTACCGAGAGGCTGAACTCTTAGACCTTTTGGCCGATATCTCAGCGGCTGGTGCAACAGTAATCTCTTTGCACATTGGTAACGCAGCCATCGGCTCCTTTCGTGCAGTCACTAAGTCTTAAGGACACAACCATGCCAAAACGGGCACTGATTACCGGCGTAACTGGCCAAGACGGGGCCTATCTGGCGGAGCTTCTGCTGGCCAAGGGCTATGAGGTCCACGGCATCAAGCGGCGCGCTTCGCTGTTCAATACCGCGCGGATCGACCATCTGTACCAGGATCCGCACGACCAGCCCCGCAATTTCGTCCTGCACCACGGCGACATGACGGACTCGTGCAGCCTCATCCGCATCGTGCAGTCGGTCCAGCCCGACGAGATCTACAACCTGGCTGCGCAAAGCCATGTGGGCGTCTCGTTCGAGGAGCCGGAATACACGGCCAACGCCGACGGGTTGGGTACCCTGCGCCTGTTGGAAGCCATCCGCATCCTGAAGCTGGAAAACAAGTCGCGCTTCTACCAGGCGTCGACGTCCGAGCTGTATGGCCTGGTGCAGGAAACGCCGCAGAAGGAAACGACCCCCTTCTACCCGCGCAGCCCCTACGCCGCCGCCAAGCTCTACGCCTACTGGATCAGCGTGAACTACCGCGAAGCCTACGGCATGTACGCCTGCAACGGCATCCTGTTCAACCACGAATCGCCCAAGCGCGGCGAAACCTTCGTGACGCGCAAGATCACCCGCGGCCTGGCGCGCATCGTGCTGGGCCTGCAGGAATGCCTGTACCTGGGCAACCTGTCCGCGCTGCGCGACTGGGGCCATGCCCGCGACTACGTCGAAATGCAGTGGCTGATGCTGCAACAGGACACGCCTGAGGACTACGTCATCGCGACCGGCATGCAATACAGCGTGCGCGAGTTCATCAACACCGCCGCGCGCGAGCTGGGCATCCTGCTGGCGTGGGAAGGCGAAGGCCTGGAAGAGACGGCCACCGTGCTGTTCTCGCCGGTGCATGACGTCAAGGCCGGCCAGGTCATCGTCCGCGTCGATCCGCGCTACTTCCGTCCGACCGAAGTGGAAACCCTGTTGGGCGATCCCACCAAGGCCCGCGAAAAGCTCGGCTGGTCGCCCCGCACCACGTTCGCGCAGCTCGTCAAGGAAATGGTCGAAGCCGATCTGAAGGACGCGCGGCGCGATGCGCTGGTCGAACAGAACGGCTACGAAATCTACGCCTACAAGGAGTAGCCCGCCATGACGAACCTGGACCAACGCGTGTTCGTCGCCGGCCACCGCGGGATGGTGGGCGCGGCGATCACCCGCGAACTGCACCGGCGCGGCTACGAGAACGTGCTGACTCGCAGCCGCGCGGAACTGGACCTGGAAAACCAGAACCAGGTGCACCGCTTCTTCTCGACCACGCCGGTCGATGTGGTGTACCTGGCCGCCGCCAAGGTGGGCGGCATCCTGGCCAACCAGACGCATCCGGTGGACTTTCTGTACAAGAACCTGATGATCCAGTGCAACGTGATCCGCGCCGCGTATGCGGCCGGGGTGCGCAAGCTGCTGTTTCTGGGTTCGTCATGCATCTATCCGCGCGAGGCGCCGCAGCCCATCCGCGAGGACGCGCTGCTGACCGGGCCGCTGGAGTCCACCAACGAGCCTTACGCCATCGCCAAGATCGCCGGTCTGAAGCTGTGCGAGGCCTATCAGCGGGAGCACGGCGCGCGCTTCATCTGCGCCATGCCCACCAACCTGTATGGCCCGCACGACAACTACGACCTGCACAGCAGCCACGTGCTGCCGGCCCTGATCCGCAAGTTCCACGAGGGCCGCGAGGCCAACGCGGAAAGCGTGACGATCTGGGGCACCGGGTCGCCGCTGCGCGAGTTCCTGTACGTGGACGACCTGGCGCAGGCCAGCGTCATGCTGATGGAGCATCCGGACGCCGAGGGCATCTACAACATCGGCGCCGGCCAGGACATCTCCATCGCGGACCTGGCGCGGCTGGTGGCGCGCGTGATCGGCTACGAGGGCAAGATCGTCTACGACACCTCCAAGCCCGACGGCACGCCGCGCAAGCTGATGGATTCGTCGCGCGTGCAGGCGCTGGGCTGGCGGCCGGAGATCTCTCTGACGCATGGCATCACGCTGGCCTACGGCCATTTCCTGCGCGAGCGCACGCAACAGGCGCTGCCGGTGGCCTGACGGCCGCGCCAGCATGACAGACAGGGTTACCGATGCTTGGATTCGTGAAGAAACACATCGCCGGCAATGCCTCCTTCTGGGGGCTGGTGGAGTACGGCATCGGTCCCGTCGCGGCGCTGGTGGCGCTGCCGATCCTGTTCCGCCAGCTCGGCACGGTCGGCTTCGGCCAGTATTCGATGATCATCGCGCTGGCCGGCTTCGGCAACGCGGCCAACCTGGGCGCGGCGGTGACTGCGACCAAGCTGGTGTCCGAGAGCGCGCACGAGCCCGGCGGCGCCTATCGCGCGGCCGGCGTCAGCATGTCGCTGATCGGCTGTGCGCTGGCCGTCGTGACCCTGGCTGCCGTGCTGCTGTGGGGCGTGGTGGGGTTGGGCTGGCCAGAAGCCACGTTCGGCGGCGTGGCGGTGACGATGCTGGCCATGCCGGCGCTCGCCATC
>DMTA01000409.1 GCA_003454835.1 Achromobacter sp.
GATCGGAACGCGAGGCGCCGCGCTGACTTCGCAGGCGGGCTGACTGCAGCGGGCTGACTGCGGCGGGCTGGCTGCGGCGAGCGGCGCCGATCCAAAGCGGCCAAACGCAGTCTCCACCGAGAGCCCCCGCCGCAAATCCCCGTATGATGGCGAAAAACAGAGCCGCCCCGCGCGCCATCAAGGAGACTCCCGCTTGTCCGCAGGTTCGCATTCGCCCATCCCGGAAACGTTTCCCACCTTTGAATCATCGGATTTCTCGGGAGAAGGATCTTTCTATTTCGATCTCGTGCGCCTGCAGGACCACGAGGACATTCCGCGCGGTTTCCTGCACCGGCACCGCTACTACCACCTGCTGTGGATGACCGAGGCGCAGGGCACCCACCTGCTCGACTTCGAACAGCACGCGGTGCGCGACCACTCGGTCTTCTTCCTGTCCCCGGGCCAGATCCACGCGTGGACGTCGTCGGTGAAACCCAGCGGTTACGTCATGAACATCAGCACCGAGTTCTTCGCGCAGATGTTCCCGCGCGCGGACGACATCGCCAAGTTTCCGTTCTTTCACCTGGCGGGCGGACCGCCCGTCATCTACCTGACGCAAGAGCAGCACGACGCCATGCTGCCGCTGCTGGCCGAGATCGAACGCGAAACGCGCGACCGGCAGACGGGTCGCTTTGACGTCGTGCGGTCATACCTGCTGATCCTGCTGACGCAGCTTCGCCGCCTGTATCCGGCCGACGAACGCGAGACCGCCGCCGGTCCCAGTTATTCGCTGGCCAAGCGCTTCACCATGCTGATCGAAGAGCATTACCTGGACTTCTCGGCCATCCGCCAGTACGCCGACGCCCTGTGCGTCAGCGAGCGCCAGCTCAACGACGCGGTCAAGCGCAGCGTGGGGCGCACCGCCAGCCAGCTCGTGCAGGAGCGCATTGCGCTGGAGGCCAAGCGGCTGCTGTCCAATACGGACCTGAGCATCGCCGAGATCGGATTCCAGCTGAACATCGAAGACCCGGCCTATTTCGCGCGATTCTTCAAGAAGCACACGGGCTGCACCCCGGGTGACTTCCGCAAAAAGTACTACCGCCCCATCGAATGACGGCACGGCCGGATGGCGGCCGTACTGAATGACGGCGCCGTCGGAAGGCGGCCATACCGAATGACGGCCGCGTCCCCCGCCCCGCAAAAAAGTGCAAAACAAGCTCTGATCTGTCCTAACGCGCCCTGACCGGGGCTGCGTACAGTTCATCCGAACTCAACCCGCCGCGCTGCGGCCAGATTGAAACTGCGATGAATGACACTTCGACATTGATGACGGGCGGCCAGCATGTGGTGCGGGCCTTGCTGGAACACGGCGTGGACACCGTATTCGGCGTGCCCGGCGAGAGCTATTTGGACGTCTTGGACGCGCTGTACGCGCACCGCGAGCAGATCCGGCTGGTGTCCTGCCGGCACGAAGGCGCGGCGGCATTCATGGCCGAAGCGCACGGCAAGCTGACCGGCCGGCCGGGCATCTGCCTGGTGACGCGCGGCCCCGGCGCCACCAACGCCAGCATCGGCGCGCAGACCGCGTTCCAGGATTCCACCCCGATGATCGTGCTGGTCGGCCAGGTCGGCAACGACATGGTCGAGCGCGAGGCCTTCCAGGAAATCGACTACCGCCGCATGTTCGGCCAGTTCACGAAGTGGGTGGCGCAGATCGACAGCGCCGCGCGCGTCACCGAATACCTGAACCGCGCCTTTTCAGTGGCCACGTCCGGCCGCCCCGGCCCCGTGGTGCTGGCATTGCCCGAGGACATGCTGACCGACGTGGCCCCGGCACTGTCCTGCGGCGCGATCCAGGTGCCGCAGGCCTATCCGGCGCCCGACGCGCTGGCCGGCATGCGCACGCTGCTTGCCAACGCGCGGCGTCCCCTGCTGATCGCCGGCGGTTCCGGCTGGACCGATACGGGACTGGCAAGCCTGACCCGTTTTGCAGAGATCAACGGCCTGCCCGTGGCGTGCTCGTTCCGCCGCCAGGACCTGTTCGACAACCACCACGCGCAGTATGTCGGCGAAGTCGGCATCGGCGTGAACCCGGAACTGGCCGAGGCCGTGCGCCAGGCCGACGTCATCCTGGCCGTGGGCGCGCGGCTGGGCGAGATGGTGACGGGCGGCTATACGCTGCTGCAATCGCCGGTGCCCAACCAGACGCTGATCCACGTGCTGGCCAGCGCCGAAGAACTGGGACGCGTGTATCAGCCGGCCCTGAAGATCCAATCGGGCATGGATGCCTTTGCGACGTCGGCGGCAGAACTGGCGCCCGTGGACGCCTCGCCGTGGCGCGACTGGACGCAGACGCTGCGCGGCAACTACCTGCGCTACACCGAGCTGCCCGCCGCGCGCGGAGACATGGACCCGGCGCGCGTCATTGCCACGCTGCGCGACCAGCTCGATCCGAGCGCCATCCTGACCAACGGCGCGGGCAACTACAGCGCCTGGGCGCATCGCTACTACCGTTTCAGCCAACCGCGCACGCAATTGGCGCCCACCAGCGGCGCCATGGGTTACGGCGTGCCCGCGGCCATCGCGGCCAAGCTGCGCCACCCCGAGCGCCAGGTGATCTGCCTGGCGGGCGACGGCTGCTTCCTGATGACCTCGCAGGAACTGGCGACCGTAAAGCAGCACAAGCTGGGCATCGTCTTCATCGTGTTCAACAACGGCATGTACGGCACGATCCGCATGCACCAGGAGGTGCACTACCCCGGCCGCACCATCGGCACGGACCTGTGCAACCCCGATTTCGTGGCCTACGCCCAATCGTTCGGCGTCGCGGCCGAACGTGTGGACACCCATGAAGCGTTCGGACCCGCGCTGGCGCGGGCGTTGGACAGCGGTTCCCCCTATCTGATCGAACTCAGTCTGGACCCCGAGGTCATCACGCCCCGGGCCACCCTGACGAGCCTGCGCGAAAAGGCGCGCACCGCCGGCGCCTGACAGATCAGGCCCGCGTTCACATAAAAAAATCCAACACTGGAGAGAGACATGACCACAACCCTGACCCCGCGCCGCCTGGCGGCCGCCTTCCTGATGACCGCCGCCTCGCTGGGCGTGGCCACGTCGGCCGCCGCCGCCGACTTCCCCGAGCGCCCCCTGCGCATCATCGTGCCGTTCGCGGCAGGCGGCGCCACCGACGTGATCGCGCGCACCGTGGCGCAGTCCATGTCTACCCGGCTCGGCCAGCCCGTCGTGGTGGAGAACAAGGCCGGCGCCAACGGCAACATCGGCGCCGTGATGGCCGCCCGCTCCGAAGCCGACGGCTACACGCTGCTGATGGCCACGTCCAGCCACGCCATCAATGCCTCGCTCTATCACAAGCTGGACTACAACCTGACGCGCGACTTCGCCGGCCTGTCGAACCTGGCCTCGGTGCCGCTGGTGCTGGTGGTGAACCCGTCGGTGCCGGCCAAGACGCCGCAGGAACTGGCCGACTACGCCAAGGCCAACGGCAACCGCGTGAACTACGCATCGGGCGGCACCGGCACGGCCTCGCACCTGGCCGGCGCGCAGTTCAATTCGCTGGCCGGCGCGCAGATGACGCACGTGCCGTACAAGGGCGGCGCGCAGGCGCTCAACGACCTCATGGGCGGACAGGTCCAGATCATGTTTGCCAACCTGCCCGAGGTGCTGTCGCAGGTGCAGGCCGGCCGCCTCACCCCCATCGCCGTCACCGGCACGCAGCGCCACGCCGCACTGCCCAACGTGCCGGCGTTCTCCGAGACGGCCTACACGGCCATGAACGCGCGTTCGTGGTTCGGCCTGTTCGTGCCGGCCGCCACGCCCGCTCCCGTGGTGGAAAAACTGTCCAAGGCCATCACCGACGGCATCGCCGACCCGGCCGTGCAGGACAAGCTCAAGGGCCTGGGCGCCGACCCCGTGGGCGACGGCCACACCGCCTTCCAGAAATACGTCAACACGGAAGTGGAACGCTGGAGCGTGCTGGTCAAGCAGTCCGGCGCCACCGCCGACTGACACCCGTTTTTGCAACCGCCATCAAGGATTCATCATGCTTTACGACGTACGTACCTACACCTGCCGCGCCGGCACCATCAAGAAGCACCTGGCGCTATATGCCGAACACGGCTACGAGGTGCAGAGCCGCCATCTGGGCAAGCCGCTTGCCTACATGCAGACCGAGACGGGCAACGTCAACACCTACATGCACATCTGGGTCTATGACAGCGCCGCCGATCGCGAAGCCAAGCGCCAGGCGCTGCAGAAGGATCCGGCCTGGGCCACCTATCTGACGAAGAGTGCCGAGGCCGGTTACCTGATCAGCCAGGAAAACCGCCTGATGACGCCGACGGCGTTCTTCAAGCCCTGATGTAAAACGCCGCCCGGCGCAGAGAGCGCGAGGCGGCATGATCGTTCAGGTTTCGTTCGGCGAAGGCCGCGGCGCGTGACGCCGCGGCCTTCGTCTATTGCAGGCGGCGTCAGCCCGCCTGTTCTTCCTGCGGCCAGTCCCGCAGCACGGGCGCGTCCGGCGCGCCCGGCCCCACGTCGCGCAGATGGTCGTGCTGCAACAGCGCCATGCGGTAGGCATCGCGGTACGCGCCGTTGGAAAAGAACTCTTCCTTGAGCAGGCCTTCGATCTGGAAGCCGCAACGCTCGTACACGTGGACGGCAGCGGTATTGTCCTTGTCCACCACCAGATACACCTTGTGCAGGTTCAGCACGCGGAACGCGTAGCCCACCGCAATGCGCGTGGCGGCCTTGGCGTAGCCGCGGCCCTGGTAGCTGGGCGCGATGATGATCTGGAATTCGGCGCGGCGGTGGATGTAGTCGATCTCGACCAGTTCGACCAGCCCGGCCGGCTGCCCGGTGTCGTGCTCGATGATGAAACGGCGCTCGTTCTGGTCGTGCAGGTGGCGGTCGTACAGGGCCACGAGTTCGTCATAGGCCTCGTAAGGCTCTTCGAACCAGTAGCGCATGATGACGTCGTTATTGTTGATCTTGTGCACGAAGTGCAGGTCGCCGCGTTCGAGCGGGCGTAGTTTGATATCGGATGCGACCGACATAGGTACCTCGAAATGACCGCTGATGTGCGGCCATTCTATGTCAAGCCCACGGGTCGGCGCGCCGTTCATCAGGGATTTCCCGCGATTCAGCGCTCAGGCAGGGATTTATACGACTTGCCGCGGACAGCGGTATTGCCGATCGCGGCGCCGCCCCCAATAATTTCCGCACGCCTGAATTCCCCTCCCCCACATCGGCAAGGAAAAACGCTCATGCACATCCTGGTTGCTGGCTTCCAGCACGAGACCAACACCTTCGCGCCCTCCAAGGCGGGCTACGACAACTTCGTGCGCGGCGAAGGCTTTCCCGCGATGGTGCGCGGCGCGGACGTGCTGGCGCTGCGCGAGGTCAACATTCCGGCCGGCGGCTTCATCAACGCCGTCGAGGCCGAAGGCCACACGGTGCAGACCGTGATCTGGGCAGGCGCCAGCCCGTCCGCCCACGTGACGCGCGATGCCTACGAGCGCATCGCCGGCGAGATCCTGGACGCGGTGCGGGCGGGCGGCTTTGACGCCGTCTACCTGGACCTGCACGGCGCCATGGTCACGGAACATCTGGACGACGGCGAAGGCGAACTGCTTGCCCGCGTGCGCGCGATCGTGGGGCCGGACGTACCCGTGGTCGCCAGCCTGGACCTGCACGCGAATGTCACCGCGCAGATGCTGCAAAGCGCGGACGGCCTGGTGGCGTTTCGCACCTATCCGCACGTGGACATGGCCGACACCGGCGTGCTGGCCGCGCGGTTGCTCATGGCGCGCATTCAGGCCGGCGGCAAATGGACCCGCAGCGAACGCCGCCTGCCCTTCCTGATTCCCATCAACGGCATGTGCACGATGCTCGAACCCTGTCAGGGCGTGTATGCGCTGCTGGGCGAACTGGAGCAGACGCCTGGCGTCACTTCCGTGTCGTTTGCGCCGGGTTTTCCGGCGGCGGACTTCCCGGAATGCGGGCCGGTGGTGTGGGCTTACGGCACGGACGCCGCCGCGGTCGAGCAGGTCATGGAATCGCTGTATGCGCGCGTGCTGGAACTGGAACCCGAGTGGTCGCCCGACTTTCTAGAACCGGCCGACGCCGTGCGCCGTGCGCAGTCCCTGGCTGCGGGCGCGACGCGGCCTGTCGTTATCGCGGACACGCAGGACAACCCCGGCGCGGGCGG
>DMTA01000407.1 GCA_003454835.1 Achromobacter sp.
GCGGCCAGCCGCGCGATTTGCTATTCTTCGAGTCTCAGCATCACACGCCGGTCACTTTCATTCATGCACGCCACTCCCGGAAACGTCTTCATGGTCGTCGCGCCCAGCGGCGCCGGCAAGTCCAGCCTCGTGAAGGCCCTGCTTGCCCAGGACTCATCCATCCTGCTTTCCATTTCCTGCACGACGCGCGCACCCCGCCCCGGCGAAGAAGACGGCCGCGAATACCGGTTCGTGTCGATCGACGATTTCAAGCAGATGCGCGAAGCGCAGAATCTGCTGGAATGGGCCGAGGTTCATGGCAATTTCTACGGCACGCCGCGCGACCGCATCGACGAAGCGACCAGCCAGGGACGTGACGTGCTGCTGGAAATCGACTGGCAAGGCGCGCGCCAGGTAAAGCAGCGTTTCCCGCGCGCAATCGGCATTTTCGTGCTGCCGCCGTCCATCGATGAACTCGAAAGCCGGCTCAAGGCGCGCGGTCAGGACGAACCCCAGGTCATTGCCCGCCGGCTGATGGCCGCGGGCGGCGAAATCGCCCACGCGCCTGAATGCGAATATGTTATTATTAATCAAGAATTTAGCGTAGCCCTGTCGGAGCTGACCCAAATTGTCAGCGCCGCACGGCTGCGTTTTTCGTCTCAGGCCGCCCGTCATGCCGAGTTGTTTGCGCAACTTGGCATCCCGGCCGAACACTGAGCCGAACGCATTCTCCCCATCATCCATCAGCACCAGGTGTCCTAATGGCTCGCATCACTGTCGAAGACTGTCTGAATCAAATCCCCAACCGTTTCAAGCTCACGCTGGCCGCGACCTACCGCGCCCGTGAATTGGCGCAAGGCCACGCCCCGCGCCTGGACAGCAAAGACAAGCCCACGGTCACGGCACTGCGCGAAATCGCGGGCGGACTAACCGGCGTGGAAATGCTGCGTAAAGTTCCCACCTGATACGCTCCGGGGGGCTGCAAGCATGGCTTTTCCCGGGCTGAAGTACGCTTCATCTGGTCTGCTTGCCGCACTGCGTGCCGGCTCCCGTCTCGGGCGCCGCACGGGCAAGAAAGACAAGAATTCCCCCACGCCACCGTCCGTCGCCGCACAAGAAGCGGCGGACGCGACCGGATCCCCGGTCGCCTCGCTGGCGCCGCTGACCGAAATCATCGGCAGCTATCTCGACAAAAGCGATGTGGAACGCGTGCGCGAAGCCTATCGCTTTGCGGATCAGGCGCACCTGGGCCAGTTCCGCGCCAGCGGTTCGCCCTACATCTCGCACCCCATCGCCGTCACCGAAATCTGCGCGGGCTGGAAGCTCGACGTCAATGCGCTGTCTGCTGCCCTGCTGCACGACGTGATGGAAGACCAGGGCATCGCCAAGCACGAACTGGCCGAGAAATTCGGGCCTGAAGTCGCCGAGCTGGTCGATGGCCTGTCCAAGCTGGACCGCCTGGACTTCGCCACCAAGGCCGAACAACAGGCCGAGAGTTTCCGCAAGATGCTGCTGGCGATGGCGCGCGACGTGCGCGTCATCCTCATCAAGCTGGCCGACCGGCTGCACAACATGCGCACGCTGGACGCGGTCAACCCCGAAAAGCGCCGCCGCATCGCCCGCGAAACGCTGGACATCTATGCGCCCATCGCGCATCGGCTGGGCCTGAACCTGCTGTTCCGCGAACTGCAGGACCTGTGCTTTGCCGCGATGCACCCGAACCGCTACCAAGTGCTGTACAAGGCCGTCCTGGCCGCGCGCGGCAACCGCCGCGAGGTCATCACCAAGATCGCCGACTCCGTGCGGGCCGCCCTGCCCGCTGCCGGCATCGAGGCCGAAGTCAGCGGCCGCGAAAAGACGCTGTTCGGCATCTACCGCAAGATGGTCGACCAGAAAAAGTCCTTCTCGGACGTTCTGGACATCTACGGTTTCCGCATCGTGGTCCACACGCTGCCCGAGTGCTATCTGGCGCTGGGCACGCTGCATCAGCTCTTCCGCCCGGTGCCTGGCAAGTTCAAGGACTACATCGCCATCCCCAAGGTGAACGGCTATCAGTCCCTGCACACGACGCTGGTCGGTCCTTACGGCACGCCGGTCGAGTTCCAGTTCCGCACGCGCGACATGCACCACGTCGCCGAGGAAGGCGTTGCCTCGCACTGGCTGTACAAGGGCGCGGACCTGACGCTCAATGACCTGCAGAAGCGCACGCACCAGTGGCTGCAGTCGCTGCTGGACATCCAAAGCCAGACCGGCGATTCCGGCGAATTCCTCGAGCACGTCAAGGTCGACCTGTTCCCGGACGCCGTGTACGTGTTCACGCCTCGCGGCAAGATCATTTCGCTGCCTCGGGGCGCCACGCCCGTCGACTTCGCCTACGCGATCCACACCGACATCGGCAATCAGGCGGTCGCCGCCAAGGTCAATGGCGAGTTCGTGCCGCTGCGCACCGAACTCAGCAGTGGCGACACCGTGGAAATCGTCACGTCGCCGGCCTCGCGCCCCAATGCGCAATGGCTGAACTATGTGCGGACGGGCCGCGCGCGCTCTGAAATCCGTCACTATCTGCGTACCGTCAAGTATGAAGAGTCAGTGGCTTTCGGCGAACGCTTGCTGGCCCAGGCGATGCAGGAGCTGCATATGCCCCTGCCCGCCACCGACGATCCGGGCTGGCAAAAGCTGGCGCGCAGCACCGGCGCCAGTTCGCG
>DMTA01000569.1 GCA_003454835.1 Achromobacter sp.
CCACGGCGGCCGCCAGCGCAAGCACGGCGGACATCGCCATCAGGCGCGTCCGGCGGCGGGGCAGGGAAATGGGACGAAGCGGCGCTGCATCGGCAGCGGCGTGGCGCGCGGTGGTATGCGCGGCCGGGCCAGGACAATTCACGAAACACCTCGCGGCGCGGAAAAGGGCAGGAAAAGGGCGAGTCGGGCTCGATACGGACTGGATTCTAATACAGTCATGTATTTGGATTCAATGTTGAATCTGAAACTGTGGCCGATGCTAAACTCCGGCCATGTCAAAAGTCCGCCTAACCCGAGAGCAAAGCCGTGATCAGACGCGTCAGCGCCTGCTCGATGCCGCGCAGTCGATTTTTCTGTCCAAGGGTTTCGTGGCGGCCAGCGTCGAAGACATCGCCGAGCAGGCGGGCTACACGCGCGGGGCGTTCTATAGCAATTTCGGCAGCAAGTCCGAACTCTTCCTGCAACTGCTCAAGCGCGACCACGAAAACGTCATGGCCGACATGCGGGCCATCTTCGAAGCCGGCGAGACCCGGCAGCAGATGGAAGCCCGCGTGCTCGATTACTACAGCACGCACTATCGCGAAAACGACTGTTTCCTGCTGTGGATGGAAGGCAAGCTGCAGGCCGCGCGCGATCCGGACTTCCGCGTGGGGTTCGTCGCCTGTCTGCGCGAGCTGCGCGCCGCCACCACCGAATACGTCCGCCAGTTCTCGGCCCTCGTCGGCACGCCGCTGCCCCTGCCGGCCGAGCAGCTTGCGCTGGGCCTCCTGGCCCTGTCCGACGGCATGCAGTTCAGCTACGCCTTCGATCCCCAGGCCGTCACGCCCGAGATGACCGAGGCGGTGCTGGCAGGGTTCTTTCGCCGGGTGGTGTTCGGCGACGTCAAGCCGGATTGAGCCAGCGGCGCCGATCTGAAAAATTCCGATTTCTGACTCAGGTGATTGTCAGCTTGGGTGCGCCCGTGATAGTAATACCGGCGGTGCACCGGTCGTGCTGAGGGGGCCGGCGCCATGTTCCGCGACCCTCGGGCACAAGGAGTGCATCCATGACTTCGGAATCCCGACCCGGCACGACCATCCATCGGCCCGTCTTTTTTTCAGCAGCCCTCTTCACCGTGCTGCTCGTCGCCTTCGCCATCATTGCACCCAAGACCGCGCAGGACGTCTTCGGCGCGATGCAGGCCTGGATCATCGGCAACGCCAGCTGGTTCTACATCCTGGTCGTTGCCGTCATCCTGATCTCGGTCGCGTTCCTGGCCATCAGCCGGTATGGCGACATCAAGCTGGGCCCAGACCATAGCGAGCCCGACTACCGCAATTTCACCTGGTTTGCCATGCTGTTCTCGGCCGGCATGGGCATCGGGCTGATGTTCTTTGGCGTGGCCGAGCCCGTCATGCACTTCGTGTCGCCGCCCGTGGGCGAGGGCGGCACGGTCGAGGCGGCGCGCGAGTCCATGAAGATCACCTTCTTCCATTGGGGGCTGCACGCCTGGGCGATCTACGCGGCGGTGGCGCTGACGCTCGCGTTCTTCAGCTTCCGTCACGGGCTGCCGCTGACCCTGCGGTCCGCGCTGTATCCGCTGATCGGCAACCGCATCCATGGCCCGATCGGCCATGCGGTCGACATCTTCGCCATCATCGGCACCGTGCTGGGCGTGGCGACGTCGCTGGGCTTGGGCGTGGCGCAGATGAACAGCGGGCTGAACCACCTGTTCGGCATTCCGGTCGGCGTGGTGCCGCAGATCATCCTGATCCTCATCACCTGCGGTCTGGCAACAATGTCGGTGGCCAGCGGGCTGGACAAGGGCATCCGCATCCTGTCGGAAGCCAACATGGTGCTGGCGGTGATCCTGCTGCTGTTCGTGCTGATCGCCGGCCCCACGGTGTTCCTGTTCCAGACCTTCGTGCAGAACACCGGCGCGTACCTGTCCGACATCGTCAACAAGACCTTCAACCTGTACGCCTACGAGCCGACCGACTGGCTGGGCGGCTGGACCTTGTTCTATTGGGGCTGGTGGATCGCGTGGTCGCCGTTCGTAGGTCTCTTCATCGCGCGCATTTCGCGCGGCCGCACGATTCGCGAATTCGTCTGCGGCGTGCTGCTGGTGCCGGCCGGCTTCACGCTGTTTTGGATGACGGTATTTGGCGATACGGCCATTTACTACATTCTGGTGGGCGGCGACCAGGGACTGGCGCAGGCGGTGGATAAGGACAGTTCCCTGGCGCTCTTCGCATTTCTTGAGTTATTGCCCTGGAGCAGTGTGATATCGGTTTTTGCCATCGCGATGGTGGCCGTATTCTTCGTCACGTCGGCCGACTCGGGGGCGTTGGTCGTGGACCTGCTGGCCTCGGGGGGCGCGGACCGCACGCCGGTATGGCAGCGGATCTTCTGGTCGCTGTCGATGGGCGCGGTCGCCATTGCGCTGCTGTTGGCCGACGGTCTGACCGCGCTGCAGACAGCCACGATCGCAAGCGCGCTGCCGTTCTCCATCATCCTGCTGCTGTCGCTGTGGGGGCTGTTCAAGGCGCTCAAGCTCGATGCGACCAAGCGCGGCATCCGCTACCAGTCGCTGACGCTTTCTCGGCCGGCGCGCGGCGGCCAGTCCTGGGAAAGGCGCCTGCGCAACATGGTGATGATGCCGCGCCGCGCCCACGTGCTGCGGTTCATCTCCGATGTGGCGCGGCCGGCCCTGGAGGACGTGGCCGATGAACTGCGCAAGCAGGGCTATGCCGTGGAGGTGCGCGAAGACGAGAACGAAGGTGGGGTGATCCTGGAGGTCTCGCACGGCGAACATCTGGACTTTTCCTACGCAGTCCAGCCGCAGGCCTTCGTGCGGCCCAGCCTCACGCCTGACGAGGCGGCCGACGAAGATGAGCGCAAGTATTTCCGCGCCGAAGTCCATCTGCGCGAAGGCGGCCAGGATTACGACATCATGGGCTGGAGCCGAGACGCGGTGATCGGCGACATCCTGGATCAATACGAGCGGCATCGCCACTACCTGCACATGGTGCGCGGGTGAGCCGCATCGGCTGATACGCCTTCCCGCTGGCGAGTCTTGCTTCCCGCGCCATTTTGATTTCCCCTTTTAGCCACGCGCTTCGCGTGGCTTTTTTTCGTCCATAGGCCGCGCCTATTCCCTTCATTGCTTTCGCTGCTTTGACGAATCAGCGTGATTCGTGGATTATCCAAGCAAATTCTTGTTTAAATAAAAAGTGAGCGAAAAATGAAGGCGAAGGCAGGAGTATGGGCGGTTGTCGCCCTGGCCGTGGCGGCGGCATTGGCCGGCGGGGCGATTTACTGGAAATCCAAATCGGCAACTCAGGGCGGCGGTTGGTCGATGCCGCCCGCCAAGGTCGCGGTGGCCGCCGCGGTGCAGGCGGACTTCCCGGTCGTCCTCGCCTGCATCGGCTCGCTGGAAGCCACGCGCCAGGTGCTGGTGCCCGCCGAGGTGGACGGTCGTGTCGCGCAGATCCTGTTCACGCCGGGCGAGTCCGTGAAGGCCGGGCAGTTGCTCGTGCAACTGAACGACGCGCCCGAACAGGGTGAGCTGGCGAGGCTGCAGGCGCAGGCGCGCAACGCGCGGGCCTTGCTGGACCGCACGCGCCGGCTGGTGCCGC
>DMTA01000489.1 GCA_003454835.1 Achromobacter sp.
CGGACGCCTCATACGTCCCCGCCAGCGCCCGCGCCGCCTCCTGCATCCGCGGCAGCCACGCCCGGGCGCCATCGATCGACAACCTGGCAACCGGCGCATGCAGCGCCACGGCGGCAATCGCCCGCGAGCCATGCAGAATGGGGACCGCCATGCAGACGATGCCCAGCAGGAATTCCTCGCGGTCGAAGCTGGCGCCTTCCTTCTTGATGATCCGCAGTTCTTCTTCCAGCGACGCCACATCGCACAGCGTGTTTGGCGTGTAGCGCGGCAGCTGCGCGGCGGCCAGCATGCGCTGGCGGGTTTCGCGGCGCATGTAGGCCAGAAACAGCTTGCCGCTCGCCGAACAGTGCAGCGGCACGCGTGAACCCGTTTGCAGGTTCACACGCAGCGGCCAAGCGGTTTCCACGCGGTCCAGATAGATGACCTCGTCGCCGTCGAGCATGGTGCAGTTGCAGGTCTCGCCGATTTCGTCGACCAGGCTGTCCAGGATGCGATGGCGCTCGCCCCGCAGCGGCGAATTGAGCAGCGTGTCGCGGGCCAGCGCGCCCAGGCGCGGGCCGCTGACATAACTCTTGCCGGCCGGTTCGCGCAGCAGCATGCCTGCATCGACCAGACGCGACAGGATCCGAAGCACGGAGGGCTTTGGGAGACCGGTCGATTCAGTCAGCTCGGCCAGCGACACGGGCTGGGCCGATCGCGCCACCTGTTCCAGCAACGTCAGCGCGCGCAAGGCGGCGGAGGATTCGTCTTTCATCTTTCAATAATTGAGATTTCAGCGATCGGCTGACCATCCTCGCACAGAAATTGCAGAAAATGAAACGCCCGGGGGTGGGAAGCCGCGGGTTTCTGGCGCAGTATCGGATCACACCGGCCAATCAGCAATCGGACAAGCGCCGGCACGCCAGGAGAGAGACCATGAGCAGCAAGCAACACATGACCCCCAGCGAAGCGTTTGTCGAGACGCTGGTCGCGCAGGGCGTCAAGGATGTTTTCGGCATCGTCGGTTCGGCCTTCATGGATGCGCTGGACCTGTTTCCCGCGGCCGGCATCCGCTTTGTGCCGACGGTGCACGAACAGGGCGCGGCGCACATGGCCGACGGCTATTCCCGCGTGACCGGTCGGCACGGCGTGTGCATTGCACAAAACGGCCCCGGCATCACCAACTTCGTGACCGGCGTGGCGGCGGCCTACTGGGCGCACAGCCCCGTCGTGGCGATCACGCCCGAGACCGGCACGGCGGGCATGGGGCTGGGCGGCTTCCAGGAGACCGAGCAGCTTCCGATCTTCTCGCGCATCACCAAATACCAGGCGCACGTGAACCGGCCGGACCGCATGGCCGAGTTCACCGCCAAGGCGTTCGACAATGCGATGGCCGAACGCGGTCCCGCGCAGCTCAATATCCCGCGCGACTACTTCTACGGCGAGATCGACGTGGCCATCCCGGAGCCGCGCCGCATCCGCCGCGGGCCCGGCTCGGAAGAGGATCTGGAAGCCGCGGCGCGCATGCTGGCCGAGGCGAAGTTCCCGGTCATCGTGGCGGGCGGCGGCGTGCTGTTCTCGGAGGGCCAGGCCGAATGCGTGGCGCTGGCCGAGCTGCTGGGCGCGCCGGTGGTCACCAGCTATCTGCATAACGACGCCTTCCCGGCCAGCCATCCGCTGTGGTGCGGCCCGCTGGGCTATCAGGGCGCCAAGGCGGGCATGAAGCTGCTGTCGCAGGCGGACGTGGTGCTGGCGCTCGGCACGCGGCTGGGACCCTTCGGCACTTTGCCGCAGCACGGCCTGGAATATTGGCCGCAGAATGCGCGCATCATCCAGGTCGACGCCGACCACCGCATGCTGGGCCTGGTGCGGCCGGTGTCGGTGGGCATCTGCGGCGACGCCAAGCCGGCTGCCGCCGCGTTGACGGCGAAGCTGCAAGGGCGAGACGTCGCCTGCACCCGCACGAAAGAAGGACGCGCCGGCGAAATCGCCGCGCAGAAGGCCGAGTGGGAACAGGAACTGGACAGCTGGTCGCACGAGCGCGACGACTGGAGCCTGGACATCATCGAGCAGGGCGGCGGCCGCATGCATCCGCGCCGCATGCTGCGCGAGCTGGAACGCGCCATGCCCAAGCACGTGATGGTGTCGACCGACATCGGCAACATCTGCTCGGTGTCCAACAGCTATCTGCGCTTTGACGAGCCCAATTCGATGCTTGCGGCCATGAGCTTCGGCAATTGCGGCTATGCCTTGCCGGCACTGATCGGCGCCAAGCTCGGCCGGCCCGACCGTCCGGCGGTGGCCTACGTGGGCGACGGCGCGTGGTGCATGAGCTTCCAGGAATTGCTGACCTGCGTTCGCGAACAGATCCCGGTGACCGCGGTGGTGTTCCACAACGGCCAGTGGGGCGCCGAGAAAAAGAACCAGGTGGACTTCTATGGCCGCCGTTTCGTCGGCAGCAACCTGCTCAATCCGAATTTCTCGGAGCTGGCGCGGGCCATGGGCGCCGAAGGCATCCGCGTCGAACATGCGGACCAAGTTGGCGCCGCGCTGCAGGCCGCGTGCCAGGCGCAGCTGGAGGGCAAGACGACCGTGCTGGAGATGATGGTCAGCCAGGAACTGGGCGATCCGTTCCGCCGCGATGCGCTCAAGCAGCCGGTGCGCTTCCTGGACAAGTACCGCAAGTACGTGAACCAGCCGTTCCAGGCGGGCGAGGTGCCGCTGTCGATCGAGCCGGCCGGTCGCTGACCGGCCCGTGCGGCGCAGGCCGGGGCGCGCATAGACGCCTCGGTCCGC
>DMTA01000501.1 GCA_003454835.1 Achromobacter sp.
GGCCAGGCGCGCACCTCGCCGCCCAGCAAGGCCAGCACCAAAGCCAAACCCAAGCCCGCCCCGCGCGCCACCGCGTCATCCGGCAAGCGGCGCACCGCGCCACCGGGCGCGATCTCGCTGGTCTGGCCCGCGCAGGGCAAGGTCACGCGCGGCTACGACGGTTCGCATTCAAACGGCATCGTCATCAGCAATTCCGCCGGCACCCCTGTGGTGTCCGCCGCGCCCGGAACGGTGGCTTACTCCGGCAGCGGCCTGCGCGGCTACGGGCATCTGGTCATCGTCAAGCACAACGCCAGCTTCCTCAGCATCTACGCGCACAACAGCAAGCTGCTGGTCAAGGAAGGTCAGCGCGTGACGCAAGGACAGAAGATCGCCGAGATGGGCAACAGCGACAGCAAGCAGGTCGGGTTGTATTTCGAACTGCGCTACGACGGTCAGGCGGTGGACCCGGCAGGCTCGCTGCCGCCGAAGTAGAGACGGCGGACTTACGACAGGTAAGCGCTCTTTCGGCTTGCGGCAGGTAAGACAGTCTCTCGGCTTTCGGCAGGTGTCTGACACGCTGGCGAGATGATCGTCCGCTTGCGGCAGCGTCTGAGAGGGTGTCAGACCCCCGGATCTACGGCGCTTCCTGCGTCAGCGTCGACACGAAGGCCGCCGTGCGCGGGTCGCCCGGATTCGTGAACACCGACCGCGAATCGCCGGCCTCCACCACCACGCCATCCAGCAAAAACACCACTTCCCGCGACACGCTGGCCGCCAGCCGCAGATCATGCGTGGCCATCAGCATCGTCATCCCTTCCGCCGCCAACTGGCGCAGCACATCCACCACTTCCGCCGCCAATCCCGGATCCAGCGCCGACGTCGGCTCGNNCTGCTGCTGGCCGCCGGACAGATTCGCCGGCCACGCCTCCGCCTTCTCCAGCATCCCCACCTTGCGCAGCAATTCCTCCGCCCGCGCGCGCGCACGGTCGGCGGGCCATTTCTGCACCGTCACCAACCCTTCCATCACATTGCCGATCACGGTCTGATGCGGAAAGAGCTGAAAGTTCTGGAACACCATGCCGGTCTGCTTGCGCACCGCCTGGACCTGTTCACGCGCCAGCTTGCGGCCGGGTTCGAACTCGACCGTCTCCGGCCCGATCTCCAGCCGCCCGCGATCCGGCACTTCCAGCAGGTTCACGCAGCGCAGCAGCGTGCTCTTGCCGCTGCCCGACGGGCCGATCAAGGCCGTGACGCTGCCTTCGTCGATCTGGACATCCACCTGCTTGAGCACGGGATTGCCGCCGAAGGATTTTTCGATTTTTTCAAGGCGGATCATCGGGTCTTCTCGCTAAACATCGCATGCTGGCCGAAGCGCCGTTCCAGCCGCACTTGCGCGGCGGACAGGACGGAACTGAACGCCAGGTAGATCAGCGCGGCCTCTGTATAGAGGATCAGCGGCTCGTATGTGACGGCCGCGATGCGCTGGGCGGCCTGGAAGATTTCGGGCACGGTCAGCACCGCCGCGAGCGACGTGTCCTTGACCAGCGCGATGAACGAATTGGACAGCGGCGGCACGGCCACGCGCGCCGCCTGCGGCAGGATCGTGCGGCGCAAGGCCTGGCCGCGCGTCATGCTAAGCGAATAGGCGGCTTCCCATTGACCCTTGGTGATGGATTCGATCGCGCCGCGGATCACTTCGGAGTTGTACGCGCCGACGTTCAGCGTGAAGCCGATCAGCGCGGCGGGCAACGGGTCCAGCACGATGCCCACGCTGGGCAGGCCGTAGAAAATCACGAACAGCTGCACCAGCAGCGGCGTGCCGCGGATGAGCCAGACGTAAAAGCGCACCACCGCCACCAGCGGCGCGGGTCCGAACAGCCGGATAAGCGCCACCACGAACGCCAGCGCCAGCCCCAGCGCAAACGACATCAACGTCAGCGGAACCGTGAAGACCAGCCCCGCGTGCAGCAGCGGCCAGAACGAGTCCGCCATCAGCTGCACCCAGGCCGGCACCGACCATTCGCCTATTTTTGCCAGCAGCCAGTCGGGCAGGACGGCGTGCAGCCAGGGGGGCAGCGTCATGGGCGCTCCAGTTGCTTATTGCGCGGACAGGTCCGTGCCGAAGTATTTGACCGAGATGGTCTTGTACGTGCCGTCCGCCTTGATGTCGGCCAGCGCCTTGTTGATGGCGGCCTGCAGCTCAGGGTTGTTCTTGCGGATCAGGACGCCCGAATTGCTGAACTCCGCCGTCTTGTCGGTGGCCGCGATCTTGACGCGGGCGTTGGGCTTCTGCTTCTTGAAGTCCAGGAACGACAGGTTGTCGTTGACGGTGGCTTCGACGCGGCCGGAGGTCAGCAGGTCGATGGCTTCATTGAAGCCCTGCACGGCGACCACTTCCGCACCGTGGTTCTGCGCCAGCTTGCCGAAGTTGCTGGTCAGCGTGTTGGCGGACTTCTTGCCCTTCAGGTCTGCAAAGGATTTGATGCTGGTGTTGTCGTCGCGCACGATCAGCACGGCGGCGGACGAGATGTAGGGATCGGAGAAGTCGTACTTGGCGCGGCGCGCGTCGGTGATGCCCACCTGGTTGATGACGGCGTCGTAGCGCTTGGCGTCCAGACCGGCGATCAGGCCGTCCCACTTGCCTTCGACGAATTGCGCCTTCACGCCAAGGCGCTCGGCGATGGCGCGGCCAATGTCCACGTCAAAGCCGGTAAGCTTGCCCGATGCGTCGTGGAAGGTGAAGGGCGCGTAGGTGCCTTCGGTGCCGATCTTGAAGACGCCCGCGGATTTGATCTGGTCCAGTTCGGACTGGGCATGGGCGGCGGACAGGGCGGCGACCTGCACGAGGCCGGCGATGAACAGCGTACGGAAGAGTTTCATGGCAATGCTCCACGGATGATCACTGTGGAGAGCATGTGGGCCTGCAATGCCCTCCGGCGTAGCGGCACTCTAACAACCGGCCTATTTTTCCACAAAGCATATGGAATAGTAAAAATATAGCTGCAAGTCATATGGCTTTACCGAACGCCCGGGGCAGTCGGTCCGGGATCCTTCAGGCATTACGTTGACGGAGACGGGTGTGGAACAGCAATGGAACAGGCGTGCGTTCATGGCGGCGGCGGCGGGCGCTGCCGCGGCGGGGGCAATGCCCTCGCAGGCCGCTGGCGGCTG
>DMTA01000117.1 GCA_003454835.1 Achromobacter sp.
GCGTCGCCCGCCAGCAGCAGCACGACGCGCGCCACGAGTGCTTCAGGATCCTTGGCCAGCGCGATCTCGGGCGTATAGCTGGTCTGCAGATCCTCCCAGCCGCGGTCCGCGTAGATCGCCAGGAAATTCAGGTAGCCCGCAATGCTGGTCTCGTCCGTGATCTGCAGTTCGGGGGCTACCAGATGGCGGCGGGCCAGTTCGGTGACCGGCGGCACGTAGCGGGGCCGGAAGAAGTTGAACACCGTGGCTGACCGCATGGGGCTCTGCGCCAGCCGGATCGTGTTGTCAGTCGTGTCCGGCATCGCCCATTCGCCGTTGGTGGAGGTGGCCCCGAACGCGCGGGCCCAGCCCGAGAAGCGCAGGATGGGCTCGCGCACCTTGCCCCAATGGGGCGACGACAGGTCCGGCTGGCGCGCCTCGGGATCCAGCAGGATGGCGCGCACCACGGCCTTAAGGTTGCCGCGCTGACCCTTGCCGTCGTCGTTGAACACGGCCGACACCCGGCCGACATACGCGGGACTGGGATTGCTGGTCACCATGCGCTGGATGAGCTGCATGCCGATGAAGGGTCCGACATTGGGATGGGCGCTGATGACCTCCATGGCGCGCTTGAGCGACAGATGGCCGTCGGTGCCGGGCGGGATGACCGCGCCCAGAAAGCGCTTCTCTGACATCGAATGGAGCGCGTTGTTCAGCGCCATGGGGCGGCGATGGAACTCCACGTTCGTCTCCGGCCCGTTGATGTCCCAGCCCGTAAAGACCCTGGCCAGTCCCTGCACGTCCGCATTGGTGTAGGTTTCCACGGGCGCGCCGTTCACCATCTTGACCGTGCCGTCCTGGTTCAGCACCAGCAGGCCGATGCTGAACAACTGCATCACCTCGCGCGCATAGTTTTCGTCGGGGTGGCGGCCGGTCTTGGGGTCTTCCTTGCGGTTGCCGCGATAGGTCAGCATGCAGCCCATCGACAGATTCTGCGTCACGGCGGTCAGCAGGTCCTGGTAGTTGCCCAGCGCGTGTTTGGCCAGGAGGTCCATGAAGCCTGCCGCGCCAAAAAGCGGCCACGATGCCGTGATGGACGAGACGCCGACGACGAAGATCTCCGACAGCGAAAACGCGACCCGCGTGCGCACCTGGTCGGGCGCGCTGATGAATTTGCGCCACAACGTGGATTCCAGCGGCGCGTTGATGCCGTTGCCCTTGAAGGCCTCGGTGTTCCGGTTCTTCTGCAGCAGCCAGTCGAAGTGCGTCTGCGAGGGCGGCATCGCCAGCTGCGCGTCCAGCCACGCCGCGTAGCCGACGCGCACGACGGCGTCGATGTCGGCCGGCGTCGGGCCGAACGTCGCCTGCGCCAGAAAGCGCGAGGCCTGCCCGGGAGTAGGGGATGCGGACTGCTGCGCAGCCGCTGACGGCGTAGCGGTCATGCGCCGGGACCTCGTCGAAGGCAAAAACTTACGGTACTAAAAGCCGGGCGGGGCCTTCAATACCGTCATTCGGACGAGGGACTACACCAAACGCATGAGATCAGGCGGATATGACGCGTCGCGCAGGCGTCATACAGCGCGGGTCACACGGAACGCGTGATGCCGCCGTCGATGCGGATGTTCTGGCCGGTGATGTAGGACGACGCATCGGAGGCCAGGAACGCGATCAGGTCCGCCACTTCCTGCGCCGTGCCGTAGCGGCCCATCGGAATGCGCACGCGGCGGTCTTCTTTTTCGGGCAGGCTGTCGATGAAGCCGGGCAGCACGTTGTTCATGCGTACGTTGTGCTGCGCGTATTCGTCGGTGAACACCTTGGTGAAGGCGGCCAGGCCCGCGCGGAACACGCCCGACGTCGGAAACAGCGCTTCCGGCTCGAAGGTGGCGTAGGTGGAAATGTTGACGATGGCGCCGGACTGCTGCTGCTTCATCACCGGCGCGACCAGGCGGGTGATGCGCACGACGTTCAACAGGTAGAACTCCATGCCCAGGTGCCAGTCGTCGTCGCTGAGCTCCAGCAGCGGGCCCTTGGGACCGTGACCGGCGCTGTTGACCACCGCATCGACGCGGCCCCACTTCTGCAGGGTGGTTTCAACCAGGCGGGACAGGTCTTCGGTCGAGCGGTTCGAGCCGGTGACGCCCAGGCCGCCCAGTTCCTGCGCCAGTGCCGCGCCCTTGCCGGACGAGGACAGGATGGCCACGCGATACCCGTCCGCGGCCAGCTTGCGCGCCGCCGCCGCACCCATGCCGCTGCCGGCCGCCGTGAGGATCGCCACTTTTTCCGTGCTCATGCTCGCTCCAGTCTGGAATTCGGGAGCGGCCATTGTAGGGGCGGGTGGGTGTGCGGCCCAAGACGTTGGAGGGCTGCGCCAGCGCCTACGGCTTGGGCGTGACACGCCAGATCACGTTGCCCACGTCGTCCGCCACCAGCAGACTGCCTTGCGCGTCGATGGCTACGCCGACCGGGCGGCCCTGTGCCTGACCGGCGTCGTTTAGAAATCCGGTCAGCACGTCCAGCGCCGGCCCTGCGGGCTGATTCTGATCGAAGGGCACGAAGATCACCTTGTAGCCGCTGCGCGGATCGCGGTTCCACGACCCGTGCTGACCGACGAACATGCCGTGGACAAAGGGCGCCGGCAGTTTGGCGCCGCCCGACCATGCCAGGCCCAGCGAGGCGGTGTGCGGACCCAGCGCGTAATCGGGCACGATGGCCTGCGCCACCAGATCGGGCCGCGGCGGCGTGACGCGCGTATCGACGTGCTGGCCGAAATAGCTGTAAGGCCAGCCATAGAAGCCGCCGTCGCGCACAGAGGTCATGTAGTCCGGCACGAGGTCGCTGCCCAGTTCATCGCGCTCGTTGACCGCCGTCCACAGCGTCTTTCCGTCCGGGCCCCACGCCATGCCGACCGGATTGCGCAACCCCGTCGCAAAGAGGCGCTTCTGGCCGCTGGCCACGTCCAGCTCCCAGATGGCGGCGCGGCCTTCCTCGACGTCCATGCCGTTTTCGCCCACATTGCTGTTCGATCCGACGGACACGTACAGCCGTGACCCGTCCGGGCTGGCGATGAGGTTCTTGGTCCAGTGATGATTCAGGCCCGCGGGCAAGTCGGTGACCTTCTCGCCGGGGGCGGTGATGTGCGTCTGCCCCGGCGTAAAGGGAAAGCGCACGACAGCATCCGCGTTCGCGACATAAAGGTGATTGCCGACGAGCGCCATGCCGAACGGTGAGTTCAG
Source organism: Achromobacter sp. (assembly GCA_003454835.1). GTDB lineage: Bacteria > Pseudomonadota > Gammaproteobacteria > Burkholderiales > Burkholderiaceae_B > Achromobacter. The sequence goes on from DMTA01000117.1 coordinate 3,213, forward strand.
ATCCTGCAGCAGGACGGTCCGCGTTTCGGCGACGCCGTCGTGGTTGGCATCGCGCAGCAGGGTGATGCGGTTTGCGCTGACGGTCTTGGCGCCGGCCCGCTTCATCACCAGCCCCGTGGCCCATGCCTTGATGCCGCCCGGCGCGTCCTCGGGCTTGGGC
>DMTA01000218.1 GCA_003454835.1 Achromobacter sp.
GCGCGGCCACCACCATCGGCGCCGTGGCCACCGATGCGCGGATCACCAAGGCCGAAGCCCAGAAGATCGCCGGCATGGCGCATGACGGCCTGGCGCGCACGATCAACCCCATCCACACCATGCTCGACGGCGACACGATCTTTGCGCTGGGCACGGGGGCGTCGGGCAAGTCCGCCAACGTGATGCTGCTGGGCGTCATGGCTGCCGAGGTCATGGCGATTGCGGTGCAGCGCGCGATCCTGTCCGCGCGCGCCATCGACGGCTATCCCGCCGCGGTGGATTTTGTGGGCTGACGACGCTGACCCGCGCCTGTCACACAAGCCCGCCATGATGACAGGCGCCGGCACCTCGCCGGCGCTGGGGGGGGCGCACATGCAGGAAGGCGAACGACTCAATGGCGTGACGCATCTGGCCGGGCTGGCGCTGGCGGTGCTGGCTTCCGGGGCTTTGATCACGCGCGCGGCCGAGCTTCGCGTGGACACGCGGCAGATCGTCAGTTGCGCGGTTTTTGCGGCGTCGATGATCGCGGTGTATGCGTCGTCATCGCTGTTCCACTGCTCGCAGGGGCGCCGCAAGGCGATGTGGGCCAAGGCGGATCACTGCGCCATCTACTTGCTGATCGCCGGCACGTACACGCCGCTGGCGTTCGGCCCCGTTGACCATCGCTGGGGCGCCGCGATGGGGGTGGCGATCTGGCTGCTGGCCTTCGTGGGCATCAGCCGCGAACTTTGGTGGGCGCGCAACGCGCCGCCCGCGTTGCCGCTCTATCTGGTCATGGGATGGCTTGGCGTGGCCTTCGCCGCGCCGATTGCGGGCGCGTTGTCGACGGCGGGGCTGACATGGCTGCTGGCGGGCGCCGCCATCTACACCACCGGCACGCTGTTCTATGCCAACGACAAACGCTGGCGCCATGCGCACGGCATCTGGCATCTGTTCGTCATGGGCGGCACGGCCTGCCATTTCGTGACGGTCTTTGGTTTTCTGGAGCACGCGCCGGCCTAGCGCGCTCCGCGTCACGCGCGAGGCCTGGCCACCTCAGCGCCAGGCCGCCAGCGGCAGCATGCCTTCGCGGTCCTTCACTTTGCGCATGACGATATGCGAACACAGATCGCGCACGCCGGGGATCTTGCTGAGCTTGTCTTCGACAAAATTCGAAAACGCCGACAAGTTGCGCGTGCGGACGGTCAGGATGTAGTTGGACGCGCCGGTGACGATCGCGGCTTCGGTGATCTCGTCGTGCAGCGCGATGCCCGCCAGGAACTCCTCGTGCCATCCCGCGCGCGACTGATCCAGCGACACATGCACGATGGCCTCCAGTTCGAAGCCCAGCTTCTCGGCATCCAGCAGCGCGCGGTAGCCGCGGATGAGCCCCGCTTCTTCCAGCGCGCGTACACGGCGCAGGCAGGCGGATGGCGACAGCGCCACCTGCTCGGCCAGGTCCTGATTGCTGAGGTGGCCGTCTTCCTGCAGGCGGGCGAGAATGCGCTGGTCTATGACGTCGATCTGCATGGCGCAATCCAGTTCGAAAAAATGATGATGGATGCAATTTAATGCGGAAAATGCGGGTAAGTCACGACGGGATTTGCAATTTTTCGGACTGACTGCGCTGATAGCATGTATCCGGAAATTTGCTGAAGGAACGGAACATGAACACTCGTGAAGCCTGCGTCAACGCCGACCGCCAGGATCCCCTGGCCCACGTGAAAGAACAATTCGACCTGCCGCCCGGCGTGCTCTACCTGGACGGCAATTCGCTGGGTGTCCTGCCCAAGACCGCCGCGGCCCGCGCCGCGCAGGTCATCACCGAAGAATGGGGCACGGGCCTCATCCGCAGCTGGAACACCGCGGGCTGGTTTGATCTGCCCGCGCGCTTGGGCGACAAGCTGGGCCGTCTGCTGGGCGCGCGCGAGGGCGAGCTGGTCGTCACCGACACCACGTCGCTCAACATCTTCAAGGCGCTGGCCGCCGCGCTGCGCATCCAGCAGCACAAGCACCCCGCGCGCCGCGTCATCCTGTCCGAGCGCGACAACTTCCCCACCGACCTCTACATGATCCAGGGCATGATCGACCTGCTGCAGCAGGGCTACGAAATGCGCCTGATCGACGACGAGCTTCCGCTGGATAAGGCGCTGGACGATTCCGTTGCCGTCATGCTGCTGTCCCACGTCAACTACCGCAGCGGCCAGATGCACGACATGGCCGCCGTCACGGCCCAGGCGCACGAACACGGCGCGCTGGCCATCTGGGATCTGGCGCACGCTGCCGGCGCGGTGCCCGTGAACCTGAACGGCGCCAATGCCGACTTCGCCGTGGGCTGCACCTACAAGTATTTGAACGGCGGGCCCGGCTCACCCGCCTTCATCTGGGTGGCCCCGCGTCACACCAAGGATTTCTGGCAGCCGCTGTCCGGCTGGTGGGGCCACAGCCGCCCGTTCGACATGGCCGTGGCCTACGAGCCCGCAGGCGGCATCCGCCGTTACCTGTGCGGCACGCAGCCCATCGTGTCGCTGTCGATGGTCGAGTGCGGCCTTGATGTCGCGCATGCCGCCGGCATGGACGAAGTGCGCAAGAAGTCGCTCGCACTGAGCGACCTGTTCATCCAGCTGGTCGAATCGCGTTGCGCCGGCCATCCGCTGACGCTGGTGACGCCGCGCACGCACGCCGATCGCGGCAGCCACGTCAGCTTCCGTCATCCTAACGGCTTCGAGGTCATGCAGGCGCTGATCGCGCGCGGCGTGATCGGCGATTACCGCGAGCCCGAAGTTCTGCGTTTCGGCCTGACGCCGCTGTATTTCGGCTACGCCGACGTCTGGGACGCTGTGGATATCCTGAAAGACGTGCTGGACACGCGTGCGTGGGACAAGCCCGAGTTCAAGCAGCGGTCCGCCGTGACCTGATTCCGGCATCAGACCTAGTCGCGCCGGCCCCGGGGGCCGTACGTCAAACAACAATGCGCAGTACAGGAGGAGACAATGCAACAACAGAAAGGGTTCGGCCAGATTGCCGAACGCGAACAGGGGCTCAAGCGCCGGCTGACGCCCGGCCAGATGAGCATGATCGCCATCGGCGGGGCCATCGGCACGGGCCTGTTTCTGGGCAGTAAATTCGCCATCGGCTTTGCCGGGCCCAGCGTGCTCATCAGCTACGCCATCGGCGGCTTGATCACGCTGCTGCTCATGGCCTGCCTGGCGGAGATGACGGTGGCGCATTCCACATCCGGCTCATTCGGCGCGTACGCCGAGCACTACATCAGCCCGCTTGCGGGCTTTCTGGTGCGCTATGCGTATTGGTCCTGCGTGGTGCTGGCGGTGGGCACGGAAGTCACGGCGGTCGCCAAGTACATGGCTTTCTGGTTTCCCGGCGTGCCGGGATGGCTATGGGTGTGCATCTTTTCCGCGGCCCTCATCCTGATCAATGCGCTGAGCGTCAAGGCGTTCGGCACGATCGAATACTGGTTCTCGACCATCAAGATCAGCGCCATTGTCGGATTCATCTTCCTGGGCGCCTATGTGGTCTGGGGCAATCCGCAGTACGGCGCGGCGAATTACACCGCGCACGGCGGATTTTTCCCGAACGGCATGTGGGGCATGTGGATCGCGGTCGTGATCTCGATCTTCAGCTACCTGAGCGTCGAGATGATTGCCGTGGCGGCCGGCGAAGCCGAGGACCCCGAGCGCGCCGTCAAACAGGCCTTTCGCGCCACCATTGTCCGGCTCGTCGTGTTCTATCTGCTGACACTGGCGCTGATCCTGGCCATCGTGCCGTGGGACCAAGCAGGCAAGGGCGACAGCCCCTTCGTGCAGGTGATGCTGGTGCTTGATATTCCGGGTGCGGCGGGTGTCATCAACTTCATCGTGCTGGTGGCCGCGCTGTCCGCCATGAACAGCCAGCTCTACATCACCACGCGCATGATGTTCAGCCTGTCGCGCGCCGGCCACGCGCCGTCGGCGATGGGCCGGCTGTCCAGCAATGGCACGCCGCTGAACGCGCTGCTGCTGTCCACCAGCGGCATTGCCATCGCCACGGTGCTGAACGTCCTGTATCCCGAAACGGCCTTCACGCTGATGATGGCCATCTCGATGTTCGGCGCGCTCTTTACCTGGATGATGATCTTCGTGACGCATTACTTTTTCCGCCGCCGCTGGGTGCGCGAAGGCGGCGCGAAGCTGTCGTTCCGCATGCCGGGCTTTCCCGTGCTGACGCTGCTGGGCGCGGGCGTGATGCTGGCAATTTTGCTGACCACGTACTTCACCAGCGTCTTCAAGCTGACGCTGGTGTTCGGCGTGCCGTTTCTGCTGTTGCTGGTGGCGGCGTACTACCTGCTGTTCAAGAAGCGCGGCGAAGCGGTCGCCATGAACGCGCGCCGGCAGCGTGCGTGACGCTTGATCAGCGGCCGCGCCACCTGGCGCGGCCGCTTGCTTTCAGACGGCGGCGACGGCACGTTCCGTCCGCGGCGCGGCTGGCGCCGGCGCGGGGGCAAATACACGCAGGCGATGGCCGTCGGGGTCCAGTGCGACAAAGGTGCGGCCAAAGTCCATGTCGGTGGGCGCCTGCAGGATGGGCAGACCGCGCAGGCTCCAGTCCACATGGCGCTGGTTGACCGCGTCGGCGTCCGCTACGGTGAACGCCAGTTCGGACGCCCCGCCGCGTCCGGCCGCCGCCGGCGCCACCGTGTAGCGCGACCACAGGCCCAGCATCAGCCCTGAGTCCAGCGCAAACAGCGCAAACGTGGGCGACGATTCGACGGGCGGGCGCTGCAACAGCGCACTGTAGAACGCGGCGCTGGCCTGCGGCTTTTCCACATACAGGATGACGAAATTGGTGTCTGACATGATGCGCTCCGGGGGTTGGATGCGCTCATCATAGGCAGGGGTACTGTCAGTTTTTGGCAGTAGTGAACGTCAGTCCTTGCGCGCCTCGTGATCCAGCGCGCGCCACGCCTTGAGCAGGATGTGCCGCCGTTTGGGATACCTGGCGCCGATGGCCAGCGTGGCGATGCGGTCGGTGCGGAAATGCCGGAAGTCGCCGCGCAATTCACACCAGGCCATCACCAGCCGCACGCTGTCGAAAAAGCCCAGCGCGAACGGCCAGATGATCCGGCTGGAATCGGCCCCCTTGTCATCGCGGTACGTGATTTCCAGCTTTTGTTCGCCGCGGATGGCCTGCCGGATCAGCGCTACGTCGACCCGGTCCGTGACGGCCACGGCGCTGGGGGCGACCAGCAGCGGAATGGCGTCGAGCTCGTCCCGCAGTTCCTGCGGCAGCACCGCGCCGATCTTGGCCAGCGCATTGCGCGCGGCCAGCCCCAGGCGTTCGTCCGAGCGGCGGGCCACCCAGCGCGTGCCCAGCACGAGCGCCTCGATCTCTTCCGTGCTGAACATCAGCGGCGGCAGCATGAAGCCGGGCCGCAGCACGTAACCCACGCCGGGTTCGCCCTCGATCTCGGCGCCCTGGCATTGCAGCGTGGCGATGTCGCGATACAGCGTGCGCAGGCTGATGCCCATCTCGGCCGCAAGCCGATGGCCGCTGACGGGCAGACGATGGCGGCGCAGGGTCTGGAGAAGATCCAGGAGGCGTTCGGTGCGGGACATGGGGACGGGCGGGCGGAGGACGGACGCCGCAATACTGCCACGGAATGGCAGCATGCGGCGATGGTCCGGCCCGGGATTTGAGACCCGGACCCGCGGTCTTACCTGGCGGCCGGCTTGCCGGACGCCACGTCCAGCACCGATCCGTCTTCCAGGCTGACGCGGTAGATCTCGCGCACCACATTGCCTGCAAAGCCGATCTCGACGATGGACACGTCCTTGAACGTCGTCTCGATGCCATCGGGCAGCACGGCGTTGAACTTGTCCGATTCCGCCTTCATGGCGTCCTGCAGCCGCGCGTCGTACGGCGTCATGCTGTAGACCAGCGTGGTGTGCGGGTTGTGCGCGCGCACTTCCTTGCCGTCCTGCATGACGTTCACGCCGCTCACGCCCAGCGTCTTGACCAGCTCCTTGCCGGCATCGCCCATCTTGGCGTAGACCGGGCCGGTCACGCGCGGCAGCGGGCCGTCGCGCAGCGGGGCGAGGGCGGCGGTGGCCACGGTGTTGTAGCGCATCATGTCCTCGAAGCCCTGGCCGCTTTTGACCACGCCCAGGTCCAGCCACCACGGATGGCCCGCGCCCTTGGCGGCCTCGGTCGGATAGAAGGTCTTGAGCGTAACGCGCAGCGGCGCCGGCGGCTTGGGCAACGCTTTCAGCTTGCGCGCGGGCGTCTGGGGATCGGCGTTGTGGATGTGCACTACGGTGACGTGCGGCAGGTTGGGCGTGTCGGCTTCGGTCTTCAGGCCGAGTTTGATCAGATCTTCCTTGAGGACGCCGTTGACCTTGGCGTCGAGCACGGCGTTCACGTCTGCCGGCAGGCGGTAGACCACGCCGTAGGTGGCTTTGTGCGCGCGGAATTCGGGCTGGCCGATGGCGCTGTTGTCGATAGCGGCGGCCTGGGCGGCCTGGGTGGCGCCGGCGGTGGCGAACAGGCCGAAGATGGCCAGATGCAATGCACGTTTGATCATGGGGTTTCCCTGTTGTCGTTGACGTGACCCGCGAGAGTCATCCGCAGTGTGGCCAGCGCGGATGTACGGCGTATTGCACCAAGGCCAAGATTTCCGATACCAACCGGCGTTTATCCGATTGGTCCTGGCGGCCGCCAGCCCTTCGCTAGCCCAGGAACATGACTGCCACGATGGCGATGCCGAGCAGCAGGTTCACGCCCACCCAGCGCCGGATGCCGGCCATTGCCTGACCGCCCGCGGGCCAGTCGGACGCCGCCACGGCAGCGGCCAGCCGCTTGAACAGCGCGAACCGGATGTGGCCGAAGATCGCCATCATGACGATGCCGCCGCTGGCCATCAGCGTCCAGTTGCGGGGCATGAAGAACGAGCCGCCCGTCTGCGCGGCCTGGCTGGCCGACGAGCCGATCATCCATGCGCCGGTCACCAGAATCAGCACGATGGCCGCTAGCACGGCATTCAGAAAGGGCCCCAGCACCGACGCCAAGAGCGGCAACCGCACGGGAGGTTCCAGTTTCGCGGCCGCCGGCCGCAGAAAACAGTGGGCGAACAGCATGCCGCCCACCCAGAGGATCACGGCCATGACGTGGAGAAATTGCAGGACGGCGTAGAGCATGGGATCAGCCTGTGGAAAGCGCCGCCGCGGGAGGCGGCGGACGTCGTACGGATGATATCTCCGCAAAACGAGACGCGCGGACTTGACCAAGATCATGGTTTTGCATTTAGAATGAGAACGATTGTTATTTGTAGTTAAGAATTTTGTAGTCAGTGAGTCAGGGAGCCGTCCGTGCCGAATTCCGTGCTCGCCTCGGGCGACGCCGTCAACATGCTGTATCGCACCCATCACGGATGGCTGCACGGCTGGCTGCGCGCCAAGCTGGGCAACAGCTTTGATGCCGCCGATCTTGCGCAGGACACCTTCGTGCGCGTGCTGCGGCACCGGCATGAACTGGATGCGCTACGCGAACCGCGCGCGTACTTGACCACCATCGCCAAGCGCCTGCTGCTGAACCACCATCGCCGCCGATCAGTCGAGCAGGCCTACATGGAAGCGCTCGCGTTGATGCCGGAGGCGCTTGCTCCTTCCCCCGAACAGCGCTTCATCATCCTGGAGACGCTGCAGGAGATCGAAGAAATGCTGGCCGGCCTGTCGCTGCCCGCGCGGCAGGCGTTCCTGATGGCGCAACTGGAAGGCCTGAGCCATGGCGAGATCGCCGACAAGCTCAACGTGTCGCTGCGCACCGTGCACCGCTACATCACCAAGGGATACGAGCAATGCATCATGGTGGTGATGTGAGCGCGCACGTCGAACCGGCAGCCGAGCTGCCCGCCGTCGAGCGCAACGTCGCGCGCGAGGCCGCGCGGTGGCTGATGCGGCTGAGCTCAGGTCGGGCCACTGACGCCTACGTGCACGCTTGCGACCAATGGCGCGCCAGCAAGGCCGAGCACGAACACGCCTGGCAGCGGGCGCAGCGTGTGAATGCGCGCTTCGGCCTGATTCCGTCG
>DMTA01000062.1:0-3327 GCA_003454835.1 Achromobacter sp.
GCTGCGGCTGCTGCGTCTGACCGGCTGCCACCCCCGCGCCTCGCTGCTGCGCCAGGGGCTCGCCTGGATGGGTGCAGATAGCCTGATCGACGTCGAGCAGGCCGAAGGCCCGCCCCGCCTGCGCGCGCAGATCGAAACGCCGTCCGGGATCAAGCTGCTGACGTGACGCCTGCGGTTTAGCCGTGGCGTGATGCCTTGGGTTCATCCGCGGCCGGACGCCTTGGTTTCATCCACGGCTTGCCGTCTTGGGGTATCCGTCCCTGTAAGCAACGCCCCACAACAACGCCATCCACGGAACGAAAAAAAACCGCGGGGTGATCTGCCTCCCGCGGTCTTCTCCGGCGCCCAGGTGCTGCCCTAGCCCTTCTTCCACCAGCGCCACGGCGCGCGCAGCGGCCACTGGTACTTGCTGCACAGCACGCGGGGAGCCAGATAGTGCCCCACCAGCACGGCGATGCCGGCAGCCGTCATCACGTCCGACAGGTAGTGATCCAGGTTCACCAGCCGGCTGATCGCCACCAGCGCCGCCAGCAGCAGGAACACCCAGCGCCAACGCGGCGCCAGAATGCCCAACACCACCGCCACGGAGAAGGCCGCGTAGGTGTGGCTGGACGGAAAGGAATTGAACTGCTGGGCGCGCGAAAACGATTCGCCCAGCCCGTAAATGCCTTGCTCGAAGAACAACTCGGGCCGCGCCCGGGCCACGGTGCGTTTGAGCACCAGCACCACCAGCCCGCCGACCGCCATGGTCGACAGCATCAGCAAGCTGCCGCGCGCCATGGCGGCATAGCTGACACGCAGCGGATTGCGCCATCCGCGCGCCAGGCCCACCAGGCCGATCACGTAGAACGCCAGCGCCATGACGATGTAATGGCCGCTTTCGCCCAGCTCGCCCACCCACTCAAAGGATTGGTCGACGCCTTCCGACACCGATTTCTGGATCCAGATGGCCAGCGGCAGGTCAACCCACAGCGCGCACGCCGCGGCGGCTAGCGCCAGCGCGCCCGCCAGCAGCGCCCACACGGACGCGGGGTACGGATTACGGTATTCGTCCTGGACTGCGGAACCGGTCCCGCCAGCGAGGGACGGAGCGGCTGCCGGAGGCGTAAGGCGATTGGAATTCATCGGTGCCGCTCGGGAGAAAAAAGGGATTTTACCGGCGCCTGCGGGCGCGCGGACCGCTATCGTAACGGCCAACGCGCGCGCGTCCAAGAAACAATTCTTGGGCAAGGGTTAAAATCCGCCCTTTCCCCCTTTCCAGCCCCCGGGATCTACACCCGTCACGGCGACCATCATGCAAGAAACCTCTCTCAAGCGCGCGGGCAACCCCCGCGACGGCGTCTCCGCCGCCCTGCCTTCGGCCACTCCCGGCGCCGGCTCCCCCCGCAAGCTGTACATCCGCACCTTCGGCTGCCAGATGAACGAGTACGACTCGGACAAGATGGCCGACGTGCTGCGCGAGGACCAGGGCGGGCTCGAACTGACCGACAACCCGGAAGAGGCGGACGTCATCCTGTTCAACACCTGTTCCGTGCGCGAAAAGGCGCAGGAAAAGGTGTTTTCGGATCTGGGCCGCGTGCAGCACCTGAAGAAGACCAATCCGAACCTCGTCATCGGCGTGGGCGGCTGTGTCGCCAGCCAGGAAGGCGAGGCCATCGTCAAACGCGCGCCATATGTCGACGTGGTGTTCGGACCGCAGACCCTGCACCGCCTGCCTGACCTCATCAAGCGCCGCCGCGACGAAGGCCGTTCGCAGGTCGACATCAGCTTTCCCGAGATCGAAAAGTTCGACAACATGCCGCCGCCGCGCGTCGAAGGGGCCACGGCATTTGTCTCGATCATGGAAGGCTGTAGCAAATACTGCAGCTTCTGCGTCGTGCCCTACACGCGCGGCGAAGAGGTCTCGCGCCCATTCGACGACGTCCTGATCGAAGTGGCCGACCTGGCGGACCAGGGCGTCAAGGAAGTGACGCTGCTGGGCCAGAACGTGAACGCCTACCGCGGCCGCATGACCGATTCCGACGAGATCGCCGACTTTGCGATGCTGCTGGAATACGTGCATGAAATCCCCGGCATCGAGCGCATCCGCTACACGACCTCGCACCCCAAGGAAATGACCCAGCGCATGGTGGACGCCTACGCCCGCCTGCCCAAGCTGGTGTCGTTCCTGCACCTGCCCGTGCAAGCCGGCAGCGACCGCGTGCTGGCCGGCATGAAGCGCGGCTACACCACCCTGGAATTCAAGTCGGTCGTGCGCCGCCTGCGCGCCGCCCGCCCGAATCTGACGCTGTCCTCGGACTTCATCGTGGGCTTTCCCGGCGAGACCGAGGAAGACTTCGAAAAGACGCTCAAGCTGATCGAGGACGTCGGCTTCGACACCTCGTTCTCGTTCGTGTATTCGCGCCGCCCGGGCACGCCCGCCGCGGACCTCACCGACGACACCCCGCAGGACGTGAAGCTGCGCCGTCTGCAGCGCCTGCAGGCGCTCATCAACGACCAGGCGGCAACGATCGCCCGCAACATGGTGGGCACGCGTCAGCGCCTGCTGGTCGAAGGCCCCTCGCGCCGCGACCCGAACGAACTCATGGGCCGCACCGAGAACAACCGCATCGTCAATTTCCCCGCGCCCGCGCGGCTCATCGGACAAATGGTCGACGTCATCATCACCGAGGCGCACACGAATTCGCTGCGTGCCCGCGTGGCCGACGTGGACCGCACTTCGCAAGAGGCTGAATGACCACACCCCGCCCCCGCGCGCGTCGCAGCATGCCCGTCATCGTCAATCTGGACGGCGACAACACCCACCTGGCCAATCTCTGCGGCCCCCTGGACGAGAACCTGCGGCAACTGGCCGACGGCATGACCGTCAAGCTGTCGCGCCGCGGCAGCCGCGTCACCATCGAAGGCGAGCGGGCCGAACTGGCGGGCCGCATCCTGCGTCGATTCCACGAACAGGCCGTGCACCGCGCCCTGTCCATTGACGACATCCAGCTTGGATTGGTCGAAATCGGCGTGGGCCGCCAGGAAGACAAACTCAAAGAAGAGCAGGCGCAGGAACTGGATGCCTTGCCCGCCCTGGACGACGAAAGCGACGGCATCGCCCTGCGCACCAAGCGCAGCGACCTGCGCCCGCGCACGCCGCGCCAGCGCGACTACCTGAACAACATTCTCAAGCACGACATCACGTTCGGCGTCGGCCCCGCCGGCACGGGCAAGACCTGGCTGGCCGTGGCCTGCGCCATCGACGCCATGGAACGCGACACGGTGCAGCGCCTGGTGCTGACCCGCCCCGCCGTCGAAGCCGGCGAACGCCTGGGCTTTCTGCCC
>DMTA01000062.1:3405-3686 GCA_003454835.1 Achromobacter sp.
GCAGATGAAGATGTTCCTCACGCGGATCGGCTTCGGCAGCAAGGCGGTCATCACCGGCGACCCCTCGCAGGTCGACCTGCCGCGCGGCCAGGTCAGCGGGCTGGCGCATGCAGTGAAAGTGCTGCATGACGTCCAGGGCATCGCCACCACCAAGTTCACCAGCCGCGATGTCGTGCGCCACCCCCTGGTTGCACGCATTGTCGACGCCTACGACCGCGCCGCCGAAGATGAAGCCTGAGCTGTCCCTGTCCGTGCAGTACGGCGTCGACGAGGCCCGCCTG
>DMTA01000306.1:0-3321 GCA_003454835.1 Achromobacter sp.
ATCCGGCCCGACAGCGCAGCCGGCCACGGCCAGGGCCGCCAGCAGCGCAACGGCGCTGCGGCGCAGCCGGAGATGAAGGTGCAGCTTATTCATGATCGATTCCTCAGTGCGAGATCGCGGCGCGCGCGTCCTCGGCGTCGGCCTGCGCCAGTTCCCGGGCGCGCGGCGTGTCGTTGGCCGCCCGGTGATCGCGGGCAAACACGGTGTAGACGGTGGGCAGCACGAACAGCGTNNGTCATCAGGATGGGACGCAGGCGGATACGGGCGGCCTGCTCCATCGCGGCCCGCCGGTCCAGCCCGTGGCTGACCTGCATCTCGTTGGCAAACTCCACCATCAGGATCCCGTGCTTGCTGATCAGCCCGATCAGCGTCACCAGCCCGATCTGCGTGTAGATGTTGACGGTGGCCATGCCCAGCGCCAGCGGAATCAGCGCGCCGCAGATCGACATCGGCACGCTCACCAGGATGATGAAGGGATCGCGCAGGCTTTCGTACTGCGCGGCCAGCACGAGGTAGATGACGATGATCGCGAAGATGAAGGTGATCATCAGCGCCGAGCCTTCCTGCGTGAACTGGCGCGCGTCGGACTGCCAGTCGTAGCTGAAGCCCGCCGGCAGCGATTGCGCCTGTTGCGTGAGAAACCGCACCGCATCGCCCATGGTGACGCCCGGCATGGGAATGGCCTGGAACGTAGCGGCGTTCAACTGGTTGAACTGCGTGAGCTTGTTGGGCTCCACGCCCATCGACACCGTCACCAGGTTGGACAGCGGCACCTGCGCGCCCGAGGCGCTCTTCACGTGGTACTGCGCCAGCGCCTGCGGCGAGATGCGTTGGTCGCGCAGACTTTGCGGAATGACGTCATACGAACGCCCGTCCATGCCGAAGCGATTGACGTAGTTCTCGCCCACCAGCACCGCCAGCGTGTCGCCGATGGCCTTCATGGTGACGCCCAGGCTGTTGGCCTTGCTGCGGTCCACCTTCAACTGCACGACGGGGTTGTTGTAGTCCAGGTCGCTGTCCACCACCATGAAGAGGCCGCTTTCTCGCGCGGCCTTCTTCAGGCTTTCCATGGCGTCATAGACCACGGCATAGTCGGACGCGCTCATCAGCACCATCTGCACCGGCAGGCCGCCCGTGGAGCCGGGCAATGATGGCAGTTGGAACGCAAAGATGTTGCTGCCTTCCACGCCATTCGCCATGGCCTGCATGTCGGCCTGGATCTCGTCGGCCGAGCGCGTGCGGTCCTGCCAGTCCACGAAGTCCACGCCGCCAATGCTGTTGGACACGCCGTCGGACCCGTTGATCAGCCAGCGCCCTTTCTGCTCGGGCAGCGTCTTCATGACGTCGTCCCATTTCTTGCCGAACTTTTCCACGTAATCGATGTTGGCCTGCTGCGGCGACTTGATGGCAGTGAGCACCGTGGATTGGTCCTCGACGGGCGCCAGCTCCTGCTGCGCGGCGTTGTACAGGAACGGCAGGCTGGCCAGCACGGCCACCGCCAGCACGCCGGTGACCCAGCGATGATGCAGCGACACGTCCAGCACGCGGCCGTAGGCGTCGCCCAGGCGGCCGAAGAAGTGTTCCGCCTTGCGCGCCATCCAGCCGTCGGCCACCCGGCCGTTCAAGAGGAACGAGCTCATCACCGGCGACAGCGTCAGCGCGATCACGCCCGACACCACCACCGCGCCCGCCAGCGTGAACGCGAACTCCTTGAAGAGCGAGCCGGTCAGCCCGCCCATCAGGCCGATGGGCGCGTAGACCGCCGCCAGCGTGATGGTCATGGCGATCACCGGCCCCGCGACCTCGCGCGCGCCGATCAGCGCCGCGCGCACGGGCGACTTGCCCTCTTCAATATGGCGGTGCACGTTCTCGACCACGACGATCGCGTCGTCCACCACCAGCCCGATAGCCAGCACCATCGCCAGCAACGTCAAGAGGTTCACGCTGAAGCCGAACAGCGCCATGATGGCCGCGCCGCCCAGCATCGACAGCGGTATGGTCACCACCGGAATCAGCACCACGCGCAGCGAGCCCAGGCAAAGAAAGATCACCGCCACCACGATGACAATGGCTTCCAGCAGCGTCTGCGTCACGCCGTCGATGGATGCGCTGATGAAGCGGGCCAGCTCGAACGGCACCTGCACGCTGGTGCCGGGCGGCAGGTTCTGCTTGATGTTGGGCAGCAGCTCGTTCAGACGCTTGACGATGACCAGCGGGTTGCCGACGGGGGTGGCGTTCAGGCCGAAGTACACGGCCGGTTCGCCGTCCATCAGACCGCTTGAATCCGTGGATGCCGCACCCAGTTCCACCGTGGCCACGTCGCCGAGCCGGACGATGGCGCCCCCTTCCTGCTTGATGACGAGATCGCGGAATTCGGCCACGTTGACGAGGTCGGTGTTGACCTGAATGTTGGACACCACGTACAGGCCCTTGGCCTGCCCGGGCGCCGCCTGCACGTTGTTCTGGCGCAGCGCGTCGGCCAGCTCGCCCGCGGAAATGCCGCGCGCCGCCATGCGATCCGGGTCCAGCCACACGCGCATGGCCAGTTTCTGGCCGCCGTACAGCTCGACGCTGGCGACCCCATCGATGGACGAGAGCTGCGGCTGCACCACCCGCGACAGGTAGTCGGTCAGCGCGGCGAGCGACAGGTTCGTGCTGGAAAAGCCCACGTAGGCGACGGCCGTCGCCTCGCCGGCGGACTTGACCAGGACCGGGTCGTAGACGTCCTGCGGCAAGCGGTACTTGACCTCGTTGACCTTGGCCATCACCTCAGTCATGGCCTTGTTGGAATCGGCGTTCAGCTTCATCCGCACGGTGATCACGCTGCGGCCCTGCGTGGACGACGACGACAGGTAGTCGATGCCTTCGACGGTGGCCACGGACTGCGCGATGGGCTGCGTCACGAAGCCCTGCATCAGGTCGGGCGAGGCGCCCGGATACTGCGTGGTGATGGTGATGGTGGTGCTTTCGGTCAGCGGGTACTGCCGGACGGGCAACCCGCTCAGCGCCTTGATGCCCAGCAGCAGGATGAGCGTGCTGACCACCAGCGCCAGCACGGGACGGCGCACGAAAAGATCGGTGAATTTCATGGGAGCCTCCGTGCCCTACCGGGCTTGCGCCACGGTCTGCCCCGGCATGGTCAGCGCCACGGTGTCGTCCGGCAGGATCTCGACGGCGGCGCCGTTGTGCAACCGCAGCTGGCCCGACGTGACGACCTGGTCGCCGGCCTTGATCCCCTGGGTCACGACCACGCGGCCCCGCAAGCGTTCGCC
Source organism: Achromobacter sp. (assembly GCA_003454835.1). GTDB lineage: Bacteria > Pseudomonadota > Gammaproteobacteria > Burkholderiales > Burkholderiaceae_B > Achromobacter. Next base: position 3,273 of record DMTA01000306.1, read on the forward strand.
GGTCTTTACATAGGCCTGGCGGACGGTGGGCGCCGCACCGGCCGTGCCG
>DMTA01000306.1:3375-3857 GCA_003454835.1 Achromobacter sp.
CGCCGCACCGGCCGTGCCGGGTTCGGGCGCGGCCACGACATAGACCGAATCGCCATAGGCGCTGTAGCTCACGGCCGTCTCCGGCACGGTGATGACGTTCGGGCGGTCAGGCAGGCTGATCCTGCCCTGCGCATACATGCCGGCGGACAGCGCGCCGTCCGGATTGACCAGCAACGCCTGCACGCGGACCGTGCGCGTGCCGGGGTCGACCTGCGGCTCCACGGTCGTGACCTTGCCCTGGAACGCACGGCCAGCGTGGGCGTCCACCGTCACCGCCACGGGCTGGCCCACGCGCACCGTGCCCAGCGCCTGCTCGGGCAGCGTGAGGTTGGCATACACCGAGGACGCATCCGTCAGCGACACCAGCGGATCGCCCGCGCGGGCAAACTGGCCCAGGTTCACGCGGCGCACGCCCAGCACGCCGTCGAACGGCGCCTTGATGCGTTTCTGGTCGATCAGCGCCTGCACGCGCCGCACGTCGG
>DMTA01000565.1 GCA_003454835.1 Achromobacter sp.
AATGCGATAGCATCGATGTCGCGCGGCCGTCGATGACCCCTGGCCGACCGCGCCGCCTGCCGCCGCCGCGGCGCTCCACCGCCGGATTTCCCCCTACGCCATGACCGACATTGCCCGTATTGCCCGCAGCCATCCCGACGAACTTATCGTGGGCCTGGTGTCCGTTTCCGACCGCGCCTCGGCCGGCGCCTATCAGGATCAGGGGCTGCCCGCGTTGCGCGAGTGGCTGGGCGGGGCGCTGGTGTCCCCGTGGCAGGCGGTGGACAGGCTGATTCCCGATGAGCCCCTCCGCATCTCCGAGACCCTGATCGAACTGGTCGACAACTGCGGCTGCGATCTCGTCCTGACGACCGGCGGCACCGGCCCCGCGCGGCGCGACGTCACGCCCGAGGCGACGCTGGCGGTCGGCACCAAGGAGATGCCGGGCTTTGGCGAGCAGATGCGCCAGATCAGCCTGCGTTTCGTGCCCACGGCCATCCTGTCGCGGCAGGTGGCCGTCATCCGAGAAACGGAAGGCCATGCCGCGCTGATCGTGAACCTGCCCGGCCAGCCCAAGTCCATCCGCGAGACGCTGGAAGGCCTTAAGGGCGACGACGGCGCCGTGCTGGTGCCGGGCATCTTCGCCGCTATTCCGTACTGCATCGACCTCATCGGCGGCCCGTACGCCGAAACTCGCCCCGAGGTCATCGCGGCCTTTCGCCCCAAGTCCGCCCGCCGGCCCGCGCAGTCGTAGAGCGCGGGCGTTGAAGCCGTCCGGCATTGCGCGGCGGCAAGCCTCGTGGCACACCATTGCGGGACTTAGACCCGTCCAGGTCGTGCGGTATAGTTGGCCGCCCCGATCAACCCCTACTGACCGAGAGTTTTCATCGTCATGAAGGTTCGTACCATCCTATCCCTTTCCGCCCTGGCCGCCCTGACGGCCTGCGCCAATGTCAAAGACGTCCGTGACCGGGAGCCCGTGTTCTACGGATCCACGCAGCGCACCGCTGAGGACTACACGCAATGCGTGGCGGACGCCTGGAAGGGACTGGGCGTCAACTTCGAACAGAAGCCGGTGCGCAACGGGTACGAGCTCATCCTGCACGGCAGCCTGGGCGTCGAGGCCGTCATGACGACCACGCACTGGAAGGGTAAGACCGAGACCCGCCTGTCGACGCGCATCGCCCGCCGCGACCAGACCATCATCGAGCCGGCCAATCTGTGCCTGTAAGCGCCATGGTGAAACGCCGAGACGTCCTGCGCGCAGGGCTGGCCGCGACCGCCGTGTGCCTGGCCTGGCCCGCGCGGGCGCAGCAGGCCAGTTACATCAGCCGCAAGCTCGACGCTCGCGTGCCGGGCGGCGTCGCAGTGCTGAGACTGGGTGACAGCGCGACTGCGCCCCAGGTCACCTACCTGGACCGGCCCGTGCTGGTCGTGCGGGAAGCGGGCAAGCAGTGGATCGCCGTGGTCGGCATTCCGCTCAGCGTGAAGCCAGGCCAGGAACAGGTCCAGGTCAAGGACGCTGGCGGCACGCGCCAGGTCGCCTTCACTGTGGGCGCCAAGGACTACGTGGCGCAGCACATCACGCTCAAGAACCAGCGCCAGGTGGATCCGAATCCGGACGACCTCAGGCGGATCGAGCGCGAATTGGCCGAGCAAGTCGAGGCCTACCGCGGATTCCGCGCCGGCGTCACGCCCAGCAACGTGATCCTCGACCGTCCGGTCAGCGGCGGACGCCTGTCCAGCCCGTTCGGCTTGCGCCGCTTCTTCAACGGTCAGGAACGCAATCCCCATTCCGGACTGGATTTTGCCGTCCCGGCCGGAACGCCCATCAAGGCGCCGGCCGCCGGGGTGGTGGTGCTGGTGGGGGATTATTTCTTCAACGGCAAGACGGTGTTCCTGGACCATGGCCAGGGTTTCATCAGCATGTTCTGCCACATGTCGGCCATCAGCGTGAACGTCGGCGACGAGGTGCCGCGCGGCGGCGTGGTGGGCAAGGTGGGTGCGACGGGTCGGGCGACGGGCCCGCATCTGCACTGGAACGTCAGCCTGAACGATGCACGCATCGATCCGGCGATCTTCATCGGGGCGTTTAAACCCTGAGGCGTAAAGGCTTTGACGCGTTCAAGGTTTGATGCGTTCAAGCTCTGACGAATGCCGCTGTGACGAATGCCGCTCTGACGGGGCGGCGCGCGACGCTCAGGCCTGCTCGGCCTCGAGCGCGATGCGCTTGAGCACGTACTGGTGCATGCGCTCGGCGTATTCCATCTGCTGCTGCACGTTGCGCTGACCGGCTTCCTGGTCATCCAGGCAGTTGTCGTACTTGGTCTTGGCTTCGGAGTAGGTCAGGCCGGTGTTGCGCAGGCTGTTGATGAAAGCCTCGCGCGACTGGCGCAGCAGGCGCAGGCCTTCCTCGCCCTTTACGAATCGTCTTCGCGACAGGGCAAGCTGGTCTGCGGCGGCTTGCAATTCTTCTTTCAGGTCCATCGTGCTTCGTGCGTATCCGGCCTGGCATTGCGCCAGGCAAGGAGCGCCATTCTTTCATGAACAGGCGTTCCACGCATTACGGCAGCGCGCGAATCCTGCTTAAGGATTCACGAAAAGAGGGAGCCTGGCGCCGGCAAGAAGCCGGCCCGGGCGGCCGGCTTAGCGGCGGTGGTGCTGGGGACGCTGCATCGTGGGGGCGCGCTCGTCCTTGTGGCGGAAGTTGATGCGGCCCTTGGTCAGGTCGTACGGGGACATTTCCAGGGTGACGCGATCGCCCGCGAGGATGCGGATGCGGTGCTTGCGGATACGGCCCGACGCGTAGGCGCCGACTTCGATGCCGTTGTCCAGTTTGACGCGGTAGCGGCTATCGGGCAGCACTTCGTCAACGATGCCATCCAATTCGATGAGTTCTTCTTTAGCCATCTTCTACTCCTTGATCAAAACGCGCAGCCATGCCTGCGGCATGACGCGCCGCGCAAGGCGGCAAAGCGCGTCGGACTCGGATAAACCGGTCCAGCGGTTTGAACGCAAAAAAACGTTCGGGCAAGCGTGGGTATGGGCCACGGCATCCGGGCGGATGTCTGAAATGGCGGATACTCGCGCCCTGAGGCAAGTGCGCGCGGTGCGCGCTGTGGTCGCGGCGTGGGTGCTGCGGGCACCTTGCCGGATGAAGCGGGGTTGCCGAGTCTGCGGCAACGCCGGGCGCCACGGGGACTGCTGCGGCGTGCTGGGCAGTGACGGGGTGCGCCCAACAGGGTTGGCCCCAATAAAAAACCGGATCTCGTTCGCGTCGCTGACGTTCATTCAGTAGCGCCCTCTCGAGGGCGCTACAGGTTGGCACGCAGGATGACCGAAGTCCGGTTTTTGCGGAAAAATCACGGACTTATGTTACTGCAAAGCGGACACTTTAGCCAGCTTTTATGCCGGATTCGCCCGCGATAGTTGCGCTTGAACGACTCTACCGGCGCGGGATGCGGCGCTGGTATTCGGCTTCCCAGGCGGCATTGGCCGACCAGAAAGGACCCGGATCCCGCCCGGCCAGACGGGCCGCCAGCACGTTCAGGTGCGTATGCCACCCGCCCGCAACGTCCACCATGTCATCCCGCGTGGCGAGCTTGCGGTGCGTGAGCTCCAGCAGGGCGCCGTTGTCCAGGGGGGATACTTCGAATGTCACTTCGGACGGAGAGCCGGTCGATCCGCCCCAGGTGTAACTGAGCACGTGCGGCGGTTCGCATCGGGTGATCAATCCCTGCGTGGTCAGACCTTCCTCGTAGGGCTTGTAGGCTTCAGGCGTCGGTTCGCGCACGGACGACAGGTCGGCGTGCAGGAAGCGCAGGGTGACGCCGCCGCCTTCCATCAAGTCCATGTCGCCGAATGCCAGCCACTGGCCGCGCTTGTCGGATTCCGTCAGCCAGGCCCACACCTCCTGCGCGCTGGCAGGCAGCCTGCGCGTGAATTTCAGGGTGGTCGGGTCCAGTACGACGCCGTAGTCGCTCATATCAGTCTCCTGTGAAGTCCGGAGCCGGACGTGGGTTCATCTTCCGTGCGAAAAGGTCAGGGGCGACACCTGCGACTCGTGCTCCGGGGCTTCGTCCATGGCGCCCGGGTGCTGGGGCAGCGTGTCCGTGATGTCGTACCAGGGCGCCTTGCTGGCGACGTGATAATGCGCCTCGGGCTTGACGCCCGGATCGTCGTCCAGCGCGCCGAGCGGCAGGCCGTAGACGTCCGGCGTCTGGTCAAAGCGGCTGAGCAGCGGCGTGCCGCAAGCCTCGCAGAATCCCCGGTAATTGCCGGGCGACGAGGCATACCAGGTCACGTGGTCTTCGCCCTGCGTCCAGGCGAAATCCTTCGACTGGACCGTCGCTCGGCTGCGGAAGGCCGCGCCATGCGTCTTGCGGCACATCACGCAATGGCAGTTCAGGGCATCGGTGAGCGGACCGTTGATCTCGTAGGAAACGCGGCCGCACAGGCAGGAACCTTTGATCATGATGAGCGCCAGGCAATTGGGGAATAAGCCCAATATACCCGCGGCGCCGGCCCGCGACTTCGCCATTTGTGACAGATGTCTTTCAGATCGTTCCCACGGTGGGCGACCTCGCGGCGGACGATCACGCGGCGGGCGATCCTGCGGCGGGCGATCCTGCGGCGGGCGATCCCGCGGCGGGCGATCCCGCTGCAGGCAATCCCGCTGCAGGCAATCCCGNNTCGTGATCATTGAAGAATTCGCGGATGGCCGCCTCTCCCTCGCCCACGAACACCCGCTGTTCCAGCAACACGTGCCGGCCCCATGCCGTGCCTGTCTTGTCCTTGCTGCCGCCCGGCGGGTAAGCCTGCGGATTCGAGCTGTACAGACGCACCACGCGCATCGCGTCGGCATCGTAGCGATTCACGGTGCACAGCGCGTGCGCCAAGTGCAGGCGCGCGTAGTCGTCGATGGCCTGGAAGGCGGCGGCCGGCTGGCCGTCCGCGTAGGCGCGGGCGATGGCCTGCACGCCCGCCAGCGCCGGGCTGGGGGATGTGTCCGTCATTCCGCCGTGATTCCCAGTTCTTTGATCAGCTTGCCGTACTTGTCGGCATCGCGCGCCAGGATCTGGCCGAATTGCTCCGGCGTGGTTTCGGTCAGCAGCACGCCCATGTCGCCCATCTTCTTGATGACGTCGGGCCGCTTGAGGATCACATTGATCTCGCGGTTCAGCCTTGCAGCCAGTTCAGGGGGCATGCCAGCCGGACCGAACGCGCCGTACCAGACCGCCAGCTCATACCCGGGCAGCGTCTCGGCCACGGTGGGCACATCGGGCAGCAGCGGCGAGCGTTGTTCCTCGGTGACGGCCAGCAGCTTGAGCTTGCCCGACTGCACATGCGGCAGCGTCTGCGTACCGGCACTGAACAGCACCTGCGTGCGGCCCGCGACCGTGTCCAAAACCGCAGGCGCACCGCCGCGATAGGGGATGTGCATCATCTTCACGCCGGCGGCCTTTTCGAAGAGGACCGCGCTCAGGTGGTTGGTCGAGCCCTGGCCCGCCGAGGCATACGCCACGGTGTCGGGATTGGCCTTCGCGTATGCAATGAATTCCTTCAGGTTCGATGCCGGCACCGACGGATGCACGACCATCGTGTTGGTCACCAGAGCCAGCTCGGCGATGGGCGTGAAGTCCTTCACGCCGTCGAACGGCATGTTGGAATAGAGCGCCTGATTCATCGTGTGCGTGCTCATCGAACCCACCAGCAGCGTGTAGCCGTCCGGTTTGGCGCGCGCGACGAAGGCGGTGCCGATGTTGCCCGATGCGCCCGACCGGTTCTCGACAATGACCGGCTGGCCCAGCGATTGCGTCAGGCCTTCGGACAGCACGCGCGCCAGGATGTCGGTGGAGCCGCCCGCCGCCCACGGCACGACCAGCGTGATGGGTTTCTCGGGCCAGGCCGCGTGCGAGAGCACGGGCGCGGCCATCGCCAAGCCCAGCGCGAACGTGCGCAGCAGTCGTTTGAAGTGCAGTGTCATGGTGTTTACCCCTTGCGTTGTGTCCGGCTTCTGAGAGCCGGTCGTATGGAAAGCGATTCAGCGGCCGACGGCGTATCCCTGCATCCCGCGTGGATTGGCGGCGGCACGCAGCAACATTTGTCCGCCCGCGGCCGGCTCGCGCGTGCAGGCGCTGATGCGGCCTTCGGACCAGTCCGGGCCGACCTTGACGTCGTGGCCCGCGGCGCGCAGCGCGTCCAGCGTGGCGGC